>PATG01000113.1 GCA_002713555.1 Planctomycetaceae bacterium | reverse complement strand
TGTTATCTATTACCGCGTCTCTGCTTAAGCATCAGCCCAATGCTGGCCATTATTGCTAATGCAAGAGCGCATGGCTCAGGGATTTCATTGCAACTGCCAATCTGTCGCCCCCAAAGCTCGTTTCCACTGCTGTCGAACTTAGTGAGGAACGCGTCACCGCTACCAGCATTCGGCCCTTCAAGGCTGCCCAAGGTAACTCCGCTGATGTAGGCGTTACCTGCCGCATCTCGGCTGGGTCTCTTCTCTATCAAGGCCCCGTCTCTGCAACCGGCCCCTCTGCCTCTTCAAACCCGCTTCTCTGCTCCGGCTCCGTCTATCCTTCAACTACTCTTCTTCAGGAACTAGTCCTGACAGTACTCGCGGTTCACGCTCCTGCGCTGTAAAGTACTTATTTTCTCGCTAACCCATATTCTTCATCCGATTCCACTCCGGTAAGCTAAACCCACCTGGCTCAGATCCACTTTCCCCTACACCCCCAAAGAGAAATTGGGAGAGGAACCCGTTGCTCTACGTTCTATAGGAATGGTCGATGAAACGCTGGATGCTTTACTTGGGACCTGCAATCGCGATCTGCTTAGGTTTGGGCCTTTTGTACTCTGGTTCAACGGCATTAATCGCCTGGACCGCTGGTGTCACAGCATTGACGGCCTCGTGGTGGATCTTTGAACCTATCCCCATTCCGGCCACTTCGCTGATTCCGATTGGTGTTCTGCCACTCGTGGGCGTGCTGGATCATCACCAAGTCGGCGCGGCCTATGGCAACAAGCTTATTCTCTTGCTGCTGGGTGGCTTTATGCTTTCCTCTGCCATGGCCAGAAGTGGGGCCCATCGACGTATTGCGCTTACCATGGTTTCGCTCTTCGGGGGATCAAGCGGCCGACGACTCGTATTTGGTTTTATGGCCGCTGCTGCTTTGCTAAGTATGTGGATCTCCAATATGGCAACCACCTTGATGCTGCTACCCATTGTGATGGCCGTTTCAGAGAAAGTCAGCGATTCACGTCTCCGCACGGCTCTGCTTTTAGGAGTCGCCTATGCTGCCAGCGTGGGAGGTGTTGGAACTCCCGTGGGGACTCCTCCCAACCTGATCTTTTTTGAAAACTACCGAGTGATCACAGGTGCAGAGCCTACTTTTTTGGAGTGGATGACTTGGGCTTTGCCGGTCGTGATCGTGATGGTTCCGCTGATGGGAATCTGGCTGACTCGAGGACTCCCTGCGCACGCACCCATTAATATGCCCGCAGTGGGGAAATGGCGATCCGAGGAGATTCGCACACTTCTGGTGTTTGCCGTCACGGCGCTGTTGTGGGTCACACGTAAAGAACCGTTTGGCGGCTGGTGCGAGTGGGCTGGCCTACCTTCGGCCAGCGATGCGAGTGTGGCACTGGTAGCAGTCGTTGCCATGTTTATTATCCCCAATGGCAAGGGGGAACGGCTACTCGACTGGGAGACGGCCGGAAAAATTCCCTGGGGAATACTGCTCCTCTTTGGTTCGGGCATGGTAATCGCCGAAGCCTTTAAGAGTTCTGGGCTGAGCGAATCGCTGGGATCGACTTTGACAGGTTTAGGACAATTACCAACCTTTGTCTTGATCGCACTCTTGTGCCTGACCATCACTTTTCTGACCGAGGTCACCAGCAACACGGCAACAACGACTCTGTTGATGCCTATTCTCGGTGCCGCTGCTGTCAGTACGGGTATTGAACCAAAGATTATCATGGTACCCGCCACCATCAGCGCCAGCTTTGCATTTATGCTACCAGCTGCTACAGGACCGAACGCCGTAGTCTTTGGCTCCGAGCAATTGACCGTCCGCGAAATGGCACGTGAAGGTGTTGCACTCAACTTCATTGGCGTGGTCGTCGTAACCCTGATCACCTATCTGCTCTTTGCGTAAGAGAATCCTCCTGCTCCAGCATCGAAAATATGCGACAAGCGTTGTTTTGACCGGCTTGAGATGTTGCCAGGATTGTAGTATTCCTTGCAATATAAGATGAAGTCGAATGTAAAAGGGCTTGAATTGCCGACCAAGAATGGCCTGAAGTTCGGGCGAAGTCGAAATCTGGCAGCCACGGTACACAATCTATTCAAAAACCCGATTTACTACGGGGACCTCCTCTTCACCAGGAAGATTCATCGAGGCATTCACACTCCATTGGTCACCAGGGAACTGTGGGATCGCGTCCAGGAAGTTCGGAAGAACCGTGGAGCTGCAAAGCCGAAGCGGAAAAAGCACAGTTTCGCTTTTTCCAACCTCATTAAGTGTCGTCACTGCGGATACGTTCTGGTCGCCGAGTTGAAGAAGCGGAAATATACCTATTACCATTGCAACGACTACAAAGGCAAATGCGTAGAGCCCTACGTTCGAGAGGAAGTTCTTGAGGAGCAATTTGGGAAGGTGATTCAGAGCCTTCGGTTCGACCCTGAGACCCTCGACTGGATCACGTCAGCTCTCTAGGAAAGCCATCAGGACGAAAAACGGTCCACGACGAGGCGATCGAGCGTCTTCAGGGTGAGTACAGTCGCCCTGATTATGACTCAGAACGTGGACTCGTTTGAAGGGGGCAGGTCCCCCCCTTCGTCAAACAAATCTTTTTAAAAGTTTGTTTGACCAGACCCAGTACACCCCAGTGGATTCGAACCACTAACCTTCGGTTTCGTAGACCGATGCTCTATCCAGTTGAGCTAGGGGTGCAAATAGCTTATCTGTAACAACTTACGTCAATATGTACTTGTCAAGTACCACTAGTGTGTACCTGCCATTACACTTTCCAAACTACTAATTGGGAAGGCCATTTTCCTGCTAATTCGACACGAATGCACACAAGCCTATTGTGCAGACATATCACTGTAATCGCCCACCACAGCAACACAGTTTACAGGAGTTGCGCTCATGGACAAGCCCAGCGAACCTTTCCCTGAGTTCTTCCAATTCACACATAGGTGCAGTTACCCAGCAGAGGAAAGCACACCCAAAATACACGACTCCTACAAAGGTGTACGAGGAATCTCCAATTCGTAGATCAGGATTTCCTCCTTCCCGTCTGTGTTACTTTGGGCCAGTAGCTGGCCGCTGGCTGAAATCACGCCGCCCCCCCTCACATGGATACATCCAGGAGCTTCCGACTCGGTTCGTTACCAGGACAGGTGCCCCGATCTCTTTGGTCTTTTTGCACTTGATCTGCCAATCGTCTGCTGGTTTTGGGTTGATGTGGTTATTCGGATGGAATACGACTTGAGGCTCAAGGTCATGCGGGCGCTCGATGCAGCGTGGTGCATTAGCATCAGCACAGATAAAACAAGCCGCGCGAACTACGTCGATTTCAAACAGGCTGGGGCCAGAGCCTGGATCATATCGGGCAAGTTCGTTTCGATAGCGATGGCCTCGGGAACAGTATCAAATTGCACAAGCGCTACGACAATCTTACGTGGCACGGTTCCGTCAGGTAAAGGAACCTCAGAGAAGACTGTGGATTGCCAAGCCGTGACCATTAGCAAGCCAGCGATAACAACAAGTCTTCCAACAGGTACGCATCTCATGATGCACTACTCGATTTCCAACAATTCGTCGACTTCGCCAGAAGCAGCCAAAAAACGTGCCACCAAACATTCAATCGAAATATTCTGCCCCAACAGGGTGCGATTGGCGGCTTCGGCCAGTGAGCGATATATCAACCACTGCTGCTTACCACATTGCGCCCGATAACCTACTGCTACATCGGGTGGTTGGATTTCAAGCGACTGAGCTATTGTCAACTGGCGCCAAGTACATGGCTTGCTACTACGCGACTTTTTCAAGTCAATGAGTAAGGGACAAGCCAGGTTTCTGCCTTCTCGTTCCTGCTCCAGTTGCAGCTTGCCTTGTGACTCCAGAAGTTGCCCGACACGCGGATCGGTACGCCACTCAGGAAGTGCCAGTGGCAACACTCGGGCATACTGCGAAGCCCCACTAAGCAGACCTTCGCGGGTTTCTTCTTCTGGTTGAAAGTGAATGCCGCTATCGATCGGCAACCGGAAACGATGGCTCAGCTTACCTCCCCGGGTATCAACGACATTGTCTGAGAGCAGAAGAAATAACTCTTCGCGAGCTAGTAATATCTGCCGTTCTAACCTGGCACCTCCAACCAAATCGATCGATACTTCGAGATAGTCGACATCTTCGTCACTGAACCAGCACGATTCGTCCCAACTACCAACGGGCTCAAGACGCTTGCCATCGAGAGTGGTCTCCCAACTCCAGTTTCCAGCAATCAATCGTTGGGGGCCGTTCCATAATTCCAATCTCAGGTCGGGCGTGCTGTAATCAACGGCCAGCAAAGGGGCACTCCGTTGCCATTCGGTTCGCATATAGGCCACACCGGACCATTCGCAATTCTCAGACGTTTCGGGAACGATACGGACCTGTTTGTCCTTGAGACTTGTGGTAAGTTTTTTCTTGAAAATCGCCCGCGTTGCTGAGATGTCTGCTGTGTCGTTGGCAATATGCAATGCATTCTTGAGAAAATCGGGAGTCCACCGTTGGTTGTGAGACGGGGCCAGCAACGAAGTTCCTTGCGGTGAAGAAAGCCCGATCGCATGCGTGGTAAGCTGGTGCAATTGGTCTTCGGCTTTACGACTCCATAGCTTTTTCTTAAAGGTGGCTCCCAGATAATGACAACGCGTCCAGACCGCTAAAAGAGGCCGCAGATATGCCAAGTAGGACCCTTGCACCAAGCCACCACCATTCAAAAGCTCGACGAGTCCTTCGGAGAGTGCTTCCTGAGCGTTATTGCGCAATTTGTATACGGGTCGAATCTCCGGAAACAAATAGGCCAACGTAAGCGGCAATTCACCTGCTAGCAATTGTTGCGAAATCCCCTGCTCAGGAGGAAGCTCAGCGTCGCTTCGCCATTCTTTCGCGGACTGAGCAACTTGCCAAAGTGAGTCGAACAAGCTCCACCAGAAATCTCGGCTGACGAGATGAGCTATTCGTGGCAAAACATGGGCAACTCCCAAACACTCTAAGGCAAAATCCAATGATTGGGGTAATTGTTGAGTACCCTCCTGCCACCGGACAAGCGTATCGTGAGCATCTTCGGAGAGCTTTTTCGACTTGCCCTCCAGACGGGTTACCAGACTGTGCAGTTGCCTCGTGTCAGAAGACAAATCCTCTTCTGAAAGCCCCCATCCGAGAGGTGTTGAACTTGCATCGCATAAGGATTCAAACCCGCGAGGGGTACTTCTTTTTTGAAGATGCTCCAACCAGACTTTCCATGACTTGCCATTGGTACTTGTAATTTTTTGAGGAGCACAGGCACGCCAAAAACCAGCCTTACTTTCCTGTTTGGAAAGGCTTTTTGGTAACTTTGATTGCTGCTTGTATTGGATCTCAGCAGAGGGATCAATCGTTGTAGACATTTCATTCCTTGTCAAAATTCCTGCCTGGAGTTCGAATGCAATTTGCTGCCCATTCAGGACGTATTCGAGATGCCCTGGTCCTTGCCATTAAGGAGCACTGAAATGGCCTCCTGAGGAGAACGCCATTCTAGGGGTTTGGGCACTTTTATTCACGGGGGGGAGCCGGATTTTCGGAGGAATTCAGGGTGGGTAAAACCCCACTGAGAAAAAGTAGGCGTTTTAAGCACCGATGAACAATTTCGAGGAATAAAACTGTGAATATGCCCTACTCGTGTGTCCACACGACGATGGGGAGATGAAACGTTACAATTGCTACACCAAGCGATACCTTTCGGCCCCTTTAGGAGGTGAAATGATAAGAACCAGCCGCCAGACTCCAGGAGGAGCACTTTTAGCGATTGGCCTGATTCTGTCGGCATGCTCCCTAGCAGCCTGCCCATTATTACAAGCCGAAACGAATGATCAGCGACCCCTCGAAGCTGCAGATGCCAGTCCACTAGCAAGTCAGCATGAAGATGCCGAAAACAAGGAACCTCCCCACCTACCGCCCCCCCCAGGGGCTCACGCAATGCCAAAACCGAACCGTGTCTGGGTGGACAAAAAGCGGGGCACTGTGATGGTCGATGGTTATATCTCGCTACGCAAGGGAATGCTCGAAATGCTGGCCTGTCCCCAGGGTACGAAAGAACATGAATCGGTCGTCGCTGTTTACAGCCAGGCCCAGGTGGTCCATGCAGCCCTTTTGGCAATAGGAGCCGAAACGGGGCAACCCGTACAATGGCATCCTAAATTTTCGCCACCGACGGGCACCGAAATTGTGATCGAAGCCCAGTGGTTGGACACGGCCGGCAAATGGCAAAAAATAGCAGCCCGTGAGTGGGTACAAGACGTGGATACCAACAAGCCCATGCAAACCAATTGGGTATTTGCTGGCAGCAGTTTTTGGCAAGACAAAGAAACGGGCGAACAAATTTACCAGGCAGAAGCGGGCGACTTTATCTGTGTTTCAAATTTCTCGACGGCCACGCTCGATATCCCTACCGAGAGCAGCCAGGTTTATGATGGCTTATTGTTTGCGGCCAACACGAAAAAAATACCACCTCTAGGCACGCCGGTCAGGTTGGTGTTAAAGCCGAAATTGAAAAAAGCGCAAGCGGCTAAGTGAGTAGCAGATGTCGCCAGACTTCTGGATCCTGTCGGTTAGCTTAGTGTTACTCTACAAATAGGGTTAGAGGGCTTTAGAGCAACTTACCTTTATTCCTGACTGGAATGCTACTAGAGTGTGGGTTCATCCAAGGAGGGATTCTCATGCAAGCACCTTCTTTAGACCTGCGCAAGCGTATCGCTGAAGCTTACGAAGCAGGTGTGCTCGCCACGCCACGATTGCCAAGCAGTTTCCTGTGGGTCCCACTGTAGTCGGCAATTTCGTTCGGTAAATGTGTGCTACCCCAAGTCTTTACCCATGACGTAGCAGTAGGCCGGACCAAGCGCAGCGCCGTTCCGGCAGCGTCAGTAGTAACTACTTTCTACTCTTTCTGCTGCCGGAGCGGCGTCGCTTCGCTCCTTGATCCGGCCTCCGTTGTGTGAAGACCTTAGTTATTGTTCACAACATTCTCCCCTTGCAGGGACAACTCGTAGCAAACGGCTTCTTGCGCATTACGCAGCAAGAGATAAGGTGGAGCAAAGGCCGGATTGTTCCAGGTAATCTGGTCCTCAGACAATGCTTGGAAACTTGCCAATTCTTGGTATTTTTCTGGACTCGGTTCCACAAGCACGACTTCTCCATGCTCCGTAAGCAGTAAAATGACATCCCCGATCAGCATAATTTGGCCGTGCCCAAACTTTGGAGTCCGTCGCTTCTTCCAGCGTTTTTTGCCCGTCGCCAATTCAATACACTGCAGATTGATATCGTCCAGGCCATAGACGTAACCATCACGAATGACCACGTTACACATTTTCGTTTTCATGACAGGAAGCTGGCCAAACTGCCTCCCCTTCCATAGGGGCTCCGCGAACCAATCGCCCCCTTCGTCGGAAGTTATCTGAACTAAAGCCGAACCGTGGCTGTATCCTTTGGACATAAAGACACGGTCTCCCGTCAGGGGAACTGGCTGCGACGAAGTAGCATCTGCTCCGCTGTCACTGGGCCATTCGTATTCCCACAAGAATTGACCATCGTCCGCAGCATGGGAGGTCACATAACCCTCGTCTACCGATAGCACTTGTGATTGACCGGCAATTTTAGCAAGCACCGGTGAAGCATAAGAGGATTGGTAAGTTCCGGTAGCCCAGGCCACTGCGCCTGTCTCGATTTCATAAGCTACGAGTGATTGATTTTGTTTCCCACCAACACTGACCACAACATACTCGCCAACAATCAACGGAGAGCCCGACTTCCCCCAGTTCACATTCACGGCATCGTGTTTGGCCAGCGTATCGTGGGACCAGTGGAGTTTGCCACTCGCAGCATCCAGACAGTTCAGAATCCCCGTGGCACCCTGTGTGAAAACTCGACCTTGATGCAGAGTGGGTGTCGCGCGGGGGCCCGCATAACCCATGGACCCCGTTCCACGTGGGTCCCATCGTACCGGGTCTGCATGCGTCCAAACAATTTTTCCGCTGTTCACCTCATAGCAGGTAACCAGTTCTTGTTCGCCCCGTTGTTCCTGTGTGACCGCATAGTTACCAACGATAGAAAAGGCCGACCAACCGGCACCTATTTCCCGACGCCACAGTTCCCGAGGTGGATGGGTCTGCCAATCCGTCTCTAAAGACACCCCTGGTACTTCAGCCCAATAGCCCTTTCCAAGAAATCGTGGATAGTCCTGGTCTGTTGCTTGCCAATCTATTGTTTGCCCGTGCGTGACGGCAGGAACTACAAGTTGCTGATCTGGTTTATTCCAGCGCCAGCGCCAGCCAACAACACCTACATCACCATCAACAAGGACCTCTATGGGCAAAAGTTGCATATAAAAAGCAAAGACGAGACTGAACGGTACCAGAGCCATGGACCACTTTGTCTTCGAGCCCCATCCACTACTACTTAGAACCCATAGCGAAAATCCCAGTACGGATAAAATTAAGGTGGCATTAATCGCAGAATTGCCAACACCCGGATCCATTTCCTGCGTATTGAGCAAACAACATATCCCCACCCAAAGGGCGACCCAGACGACTAATAGCCAAACCCTTTGGGGTCCCGCCTTAGCATCTTCTGGTGGCAATTCTTCGGCCTGGGGATTTGTCATCAAATCACCTAGTCACAACGTGGCTGCAAGTATTCGCCGATAATCGTAGAATGGGCTTGCCATTGAGGCAAGCTGAGTAATACCCTGCCAGGGCCCAGTGTCCCATTTTCTCTTGATCCACAACGATTCTAAAAAGCACACCAGAAATCATTCTCATACCTACCAGCAGCAGGTTTTACAGTGATATTTATCCAGTCGAACAGAGCTACCGTCTATGAGAAACCGTATGTTAGAATACGTGGCAAACTTGCGGCAACATTAAGGCCAGACTACAAAGTACGGCGAACCCGAATATTTCATTCGGACAAGCGAGCCTATCGAACTTCCAGCTTATCTAATGCCAGACGACACTTTCCAAACAGGCTTTCTCAACGAGCCCCAACTTCGTGGCCTGCGTGCCTTGGTGACTGGCAGTTCAAGTGGTATTGGCGCTGAAATTGCCCGTCAGCTTGCTGCTGCAGGAGCCCAGGTAGTCGTTCACGGCCACCAGAATGCAGAAGCCGCAAAGGCACTTGCCCAATCCATCCAGGGCGAAACATTACTTTTTGATCTGGCAGATGTTCAACAACGAAACGATTTGGTCTCTTCAGCCTGGCAATTGGCTCCCATCGATATCTGGGTTAACAATGCTGGTGCTGACGTTCTTACCGGGGATGCTTCTGCCTGGCCATTTGACAAAAAGCTCGAACAGCTCTGGAAAGTTGACGTGACTGCCACGGTGCAACTTTCTCGACAGATCGGCTCGCGGATGAAACAGCGGGGGCAGGGTGTGATACTCAATATGGGTTGGGACCAGGTCGAAACTGGCATGGCTGGCGAAAGCGGCGAAATGTTTGCTGCGACAAAAGGCGCGATCATGGCTTTCTCGCGCAGCCTGGCCAAGTCGTTAGCCCCACAGGTACGCGTGAATTGCCTGGCACCTGGGTGGATCAAAACGGCCTGGGGAAATAACACTTCCGAGTATTGGCAAGAACGCGCTGTGCGCGAATCTATGCTCGAACGTTGGGGAACTCCCCACGACGTTGCGCAGGCAGCTTGTTTCTTGGCGTCGCCTCAGGCATCTTTCATCACGGGCCAAATATTCTGTGTCAACGGCGGAATGCAAAGGTAGTCCATCACGTGTCCGGCGAACATATTCACTTTGTCACAGGCAGGCTTGCTGAACATGCTCTCAGGAACATGGTGTCCGAGCTTGCTGAAGAAATAGGCTTTCAATACTCGATTGATGTCCTGCCCATAACGGTAGCAGCGCTAATGAGCCCTTCCTGGATAGCGTCTCGTATCAGCGTCCCCCCCGCAGCGTCTCGAATTATTCTGCCAGGCTATTGTGAAGGAAATATGGCCCCCCTTCAGTCTGCCGTTGAGGTTCCGATCGAACTTGGTCCTCGCGACTTAAGACGGCTTCCGGTTTTTTTCTCTCGCCCAAAAACCTCAGAGGAATACGGCCGTTACGATATTGAGATACTTGCCGAGATCAATCATTGCCCGCGTCTCTCCCTCGATGATATTCTTCAGCAGGCAGCCACCTTGGCACAAGCGGGTGCCGACTGGATTGACGTTGGTTGCGAACCGGGTGACCCCTGGCCGGCAGTCGGAGAAACTGTTAGTGCCTTACGTGAAGCAGGGCACAGGGTATCCATCGACAGTCTCAATCCGATTGAAATTGAGGCGGCTGTCCAAGCCGGGGCCGAGTTGGTTTTGAGCGTCAACAGCTCCAACCTCGAGGCTGCACTGGATTGGGGAGTTGAGGTCGTTGCAATTCCAGACGACCCACAAACGCTTGCCGGTTTGGACACGACAATTGATACGTTGGCCCAAGCCGGTGTGCGCTTGCGTATCGATCCAATTCTGGAGCCCATCTCTTTTGGATTTGCAGCCAGTCTGGCGCGTTATTCCGACATCAGGAAACAATACCCGGATGCTGAAATGATGATGGGCATCGGCAATCTTACGGAATTGACGGATGTCGATTCAGCAGGCATGAATACTTTGCTGCTCGGTTTCTGTCAGGAACTGGGAATTCGCAGCGTACTTACAACGCAAGTAATCAATTGGGCGCGCAGTAGCGTTCGCGAATGTGATGTGGCACGTCGCCTCATGTACCATGCTTGGCACAATCAAGTGCTTCCCAAACATTTAGAAACCAACCTTTTGATGCTCCGTGACGAAGAGGTCCTGGAGTCGTCTCACGAACAGAATGCACAGCTGGCAGCAGAAATACGCGACAACAACTACCGCATTTTTGCCACGGATGGCGAAATCCATTTGGTCAGCCGCAATTTACATCTTCATGACGAGGACCCATTTGTTGTGATGGAGCAACTTCGCCAAAATGGCCCCCAGGGAAACCTGCCTGAGAATCTCGATGAAGGACATGCTTTTTACCTGGGATACGAAATGTGCAAAGCGCGCACCGCATTGACCCTCGGGAAGACTTACCAACAAGACGAGGCTCTCAATTGGGGATTGGCCACGCAACCCGAAACGAAACATCGACTCAAAGACAGGCGAAGTAGCAAACGCAATGAATGACGACTCGACCGCCCCCAGAGCTTTGCCACTCGTAAAGCCGCTGGCAACCCAGTTATCGCCGACTGCTGCCTTCAGCCGTCTGGCACATTTGCCCCATCTCTTGTTTCTTGACAGCTCCAGCCATGAGGAATCTCAGGGACGTTATTCCTTTCTCGCCGTCGATCCATTCCAGTGGCTTACCTGCAATGCCGACGAGCCCGATGCCTGGGATAAACTGGTACGTATCCAACAGCAATTTCACACTTCAACCTGCCCGGACCTGCCGCCTTTCCAGGGAGGATCAGCCGGTTTGTGGGGGTACGACTTATCGCGCTGCCTGGAAGACATACCCGCTGCAAGCATCACTGATTTTCCGATCCCAGCCATGGCAATCGGTTTCTATGACGTGGTGGTTGCATTTGACCATGCAACAGAACAAAGCTGGATCATCTCTCAGGGTTTTCCCGAAACGGAGGTACAGGCCAGACAGGACCGTGCCCAAGCACGACTGGCTCAGATGCAATCCTGGCTGACCAGTGAACCAGCGGCCCAGGCCCCGCCGCCCCGCCCTTCAATACGACTGGAAGAATTAGCGCCCCAATACGACATTGGTCTCGAGGGCGTTACCAGCAATCTCACCGCCAGAAGTTATCGAAAGATGATTGATAAGGCCGTTGAATATATCCATGCCGGTGATATTTTTCAGGTCAACCTCGCGCAACGCTTACTCTGCCCTGCCCGCTCCTGTTCGCAAGAACTGTATTTGAAGCTACGCCAAAGCAATCCTGCTCCCTACTCAGGATTTTTTGACTTGGGCAATTGGCAAATTTGCAGCACGTCTCCTGAATGTTTTATCACACACCGTGCTGGCCAGGTAGAAACACGCCCCATAAAAGGCACCCGTGGACGGCATGGCTCTGCTGAAGCCGATCTCTTTGTGGGGGACGAATTACAACTCAGCGAGAAAGATCGGGCCGAGAATGTCATGATTGTTGATCTGCTACGCAACGACCTGTCGCAAGTTTGCCTTCCCGATAGCGTGCAGGTCACACAACTTTTCCAATTGGAAAAGTATGCTTTTGTGAAGCACCTCGTTTCGACCGTCCAAGGACGACTCCGCCCGGAAGCCAGCCCCTACGATTTATTGAAAGCATGTTTTCCTGGCGGATCGATCACCGGGGCTCCCAAAATACGTGCCCAGGAAATTATTGCCGAGTTAGAACCCACTGCTCGAGGAGCCTACTGTGGGTCGTTGGGCTATCTGGGCTTTGATGGGCAAATGGATAGCAATATCCTGATCAGAACAATCACAGCAGGCGCAGGCTGGTGGCAACTTCCGGTAGGAGGTGGTATCGTAGCCCAATCGAATCCCGAAGATGAATACCGCGAAACCTGGCATAAAGCACGGGGTATGTTAAAAGCCGTCGAGCCACAGCGCAGCTCTTAGGGTGTGTTGATAGAGGGGTGCATCCGCCTCAATCACCATGACCCAATGCAGAATATCCTAGGGTCCTATTTTCTTAATAATGATTTTACTCATTGATAATTACGACAGTTTTGTACACAACCTGGCCCGGTATTTTCAGCGATTGGGTCAGGAAACCATCGTTGTGCGCAATGATGCAATCCATGTTGATTCAATACGCCGCATGGCGCCCCAGGCGATTATTCTCTCGCCAGGTCCCTGCACACCAAACGAAGCGGGCAACTCCCTGGATATCGTACGCAGCCTGCATACCGAGTACCCCATGCTCGGTATTTGCCTGGGGCACCAAACGATTGCAGCAGCCATGGGGGCAACAATTGTCCGCGCCGAATCCCCCATGCATGGCCGCACATCAGAGGTCAAGCACGATCAATCCCAATTATTCGATAATATCCCCAGCCCATTCCAAGTTTGCAGGTACCACTCGTTAGTCGTCCAACCAGGATCATTACCTCCTTCGTTACGGAGCATTGCCACGATAGATATAGATACGATAATGGCCATAGCCCATGACGTTTTCCCCGTTTATGGAGTTCAATTTCATCCTGAGTCCGCTCTCACCAGGTACGGATATCAGTTACTGAAGAACTTCCTGCATTTGGCAGGCATGGATTGCACAGCAAATGGGAATGAATTAATGGCCACAGAAGTGCAACAAGCACAACGTTCGATATCCCCTCTACCAAAACTTCCTGTCACGTTTTAGCCAGCAGCAAATTTCATGGCAGACTCACATGTCCCCCAACTTGGTGCCGATGGCAGAATCATTGAAGGACTCATCACAACCCTGAACAAGGATGGAACGGTGAATATCTCCCCCATGGGGCCCATCGTCGATAAGAATTTCCATCGTTTCGTACTTCGTCCCTATCAATCTTCAACCACCTACCAAAATCTCAAACGCGGCGGACAGGCCGTGTTTCATGTGACGGACGACATTCGCCTCATTGCCGAGACTGCCATAGGCGACCCACTCGCCCCCCCACCCATGGTTCGCGCTAAAAATATCGAAGGACAGATTCTCAAGGATACATGCAGCTGGTACGCACTCCGGATTACGAAGCTTGACGATGCTCATGAGAGGACTTGGCTGGAAGCCTCTTGCATCGACCATGGCCAGCAACGCAGTTTTATCGGCTACAATCGGGCCCAACATGCTGTACTCGAAACGGCAATCCTGGCCACCCGCATCCACATTTTACCACCTGAGAATATTTTCGATGATTTATCACGTCTGGAATTGATCGTGACAAAAACTGCCAGCGAATACGAAAAACGGGCGTTTGATTTTCTTCATCATTACATCGAATCAAATATTTCCGCCTCTAGCAGCACATAGCTATTCAACATGCATCACTCGTTACGCATCACAACTCCCAGCCGTTTGCATTTTGGGCTATTGCGTTTTACCAATAGCAAGGGCCCAAGTTACGGTGGCTTAGGCATGATGGTTGCAAATCCTCGTGTTGTGATTGAATTGCAGCCAGGCAATCGCTGGCAAGCAAATGGCCCCATGGCCGAGCAAGCGATTGGCTATGCCCGTAAGATTTCTCAATCGTGGAATCTATCCCCACGAATGGCTTTCGACATCCATATTCTGGAGGCCCCACCCACGCATGCCGGATTAGGTAGCGGTACACAACTGGCTTTGGCAATAGCCTCTGGAATCCGATCGATCGTCGAACACCACGATCGCGATCTATGGGCACTCGTAGACGCGGTTGAACGAGGGCAGCGCAGTGCCGTGGGAAGCCACGGATTTGATCAGGGTGGGCTCCTCTGGGAGACGGGCTATCTTCCCAATCAAAACCTGGGACGGCTCAAGTGCCGACTTAGCGTCCCCGAGAGCTGGCGTATGGTGCTGATCACGCCCAATCATCCTCCCGGACTTCATGGTGCCAGCGAGACTGCTGCCTTCGAAAAGTTGAAACCTGTTTCTGATGCAATCACGTCCCAGCTTCAGCACCTTGCCGAAGAAATCATACTGCCTGCAGTTCGCAATGAAAATCATGAAGCATTTGCAGAGGGCTTGTTCCAATACGGACAGCTGGCAGGCAGTGCGTTTGAGAGCATCCAGGACGGACCCTATGCCTCCCCACAAATAGCAGCCTGCATCGAGCAAATACGCATGCTGGGTATCCCAGGCGTAGGCCAGTCCTCCTGGGGTCCTACTCTATTTGCCTGTTGCGCCAATCAAGAAAAAGCAGATCAACTTGCCGGACAAGTGTCCCAATTAGAAGAGTTCATGGACGCAAACATCTCCATCTCCCCTCCCGACAACCAGGGAGCAACCTTGTTAAAAATGGCTTGCTCCGAAACCTGACTCGTTATCGTCTATTCTTACACTTCAACATGTGACATCGCGCAGTCATGACTGACCTTCAGAAAATCCTCGCTGACAATCTTGCCCAAGTGCGCGAGCGGATGGCACGCGCCACACAGCAATCCAGTCGTACAGCGGACTCCGTAAAACTTATAGCCGTCACGAAGTACATCGATGCGGACACAACCGCTGCTCTCCTAAAAGTCGGTTGCCCGATTCTGGGAGAAAGCAGACCCCAACAACTACAAGCCAAATCGAATGCGCCCGGATTAATCAATGCCTGTTGGCATTTGATAGGTCATTTGCAACGCAATAAAGTGCGTGCGACTTTGCCCCTCACCGATCTTATCCACAGCGTTGATAGCCAGCGTCTCCTCAAAACGATTAATACTATTGCGCTGGAACAAGGCCAAATATCGCGCGTGCTGCTGGAGCTAAATTGTTCAGGAGATCGTGAAAAACATGGACTGACTGCAGAAGAATTCAAACGATTGCTTCCAGAATTGGGAAGCTATCCGGGGGTTCAAGTTTGTGGATTGATGACCATGGCAGCTCGTTCGGGAGGTGAGCAAGTAGCCGGCCAGAACTTTGCAGCACTACGCTCTTTGCGTGATGCAGCTCTCGAAGAGTGCCCACCTGAGGTAGAACTCACCGAACTCTCGATGGGCATGAGCCACGACTTTGAGATTGCTATCCGCGAGGGAGCTACCATGGTCCGTATCGGGTCACTGCTCTTCGAGGGACTGCGTTAAATTTCGGATTTGTTGATTTTTAGCAAAGTCTGCCTATCCCACGACAGCGAGTCCGGCAAAGAGAGCTTCTCCAGCATTGCCTGCACCTATGGGAGTACCTATTATGGAATTATTCCGCGGATCCTTGGTGCAAAGCTACCATCGCATGGCCGAGACACGATCTATGGGAATCCAATCCGTGGGTTTTCCTGCCTTCGACCCCACCTTACTCCCAGACGCACATCATGAAGACTATGCCAGAAAAAATACTGCATAACCTGGTATTGATAGCGCTTACGATTTTTTGTTTTGGTGTCATGTGGAAACTCAGTGCCAAAGAGAACATCTCCAGAAAAGATCAAAGCACCAGAACTCGGTCACTTCCACCGATAGTAGCCCCCAAGGCTCCTATTGTAATTCAACCTTTGCACGAGCAGTTGTGTGAGATCACCAACACCTACGCCGGAAAAATCCAGCCCTGGGAAAAATACAAAGTCGGGTTTGCTTTGGGTGGCCGAATCGTTTCATTGGGCACCAATGCAGCGGGGGACCCATTGGATGAAGGAGACCAGGTGCAGGCAGGGGACGTGCTGGCAATCATGGATGACCGTGTATTCCTGGCACAGAAAAGCGAAGCGGCTGCCCGCATTGAACAAGCAACCTCAGAGTTACAGCGTGCCGATAAAATACGTCAAACTCAACCCGCAGCGCTAACTGCGTCCGAACACGATCGTCTGATTACGGACCTAGCTTTGGCCAAGGCACAGCATGAAATCGCGTTGAAAAACCTGGACGACGCCACGCTACGATCCCCTGTGGCAGCGACGATATCCAAACGCATGATTAAGACGGGGGAATCCGTAAACCCGAATCAGATTGTTTTCGAACTTGTCGAAAACAACGATGTTCTGCTGGTGGTCGACGTTCCAGAATCTCATATCCGCGAACTGGAAGAGCGCATGCGTGCCGTTCAGCAAATGCTCTCGCAAAATCAGCCTGGAACTCCACCTCCAGAAAACTCTGTTTTTCGAGCGCATGTGCATTTGGAAGGCCGTGACCGATTTGGAAATCCCTGGCCAACTTTGGATGGTGAGGTCTATCACATTCCAGAAATCTCGGACGAACGCACAGGACTATTTCCTTTAGAAATAAGGCTTTCGAATTCGCAACGACTGCTACGTCCTGGCATGGTAGCAACAGCAGATGTGGTGACGGCCCGCCTGCCAGGTTACCGTATTCCCGAAGCGGCAATCCTGTTTCGCCAGCGTACTGCGCATCTTTTCAGTGTTACCAAGGAACCCGCCACGATGGAAATGCTGTATTGGGAATTCGATGATACTTTTTTGTACCGTGCCAGGCGAGTACCACTCGCTCGCTGGATTGATCAAGGAGATCATGTATTTATTCCGGCTGAGGAAGCACAACTAAGTTCGGTTGTGGTACGTGGGCAATACCGCCTCGCTGATAAGCAATTGGTACGAATAGTGAACCTCCATGATTTTTCACCAGGAGAGTTGCAAATTGACGTTCCAGAAGCCATCACAGACACCACAGAAACAGAGGCAACAAGAGTCGATGTTGCCAAAGGATCCATTGAGTAACAGTCCTCTAAATAATCTTTGTCCCATTCTTGAAGTGCCGCTAGATTCTCATGTGATTCTCCGGCAAGCAACCCCATGTCCCTAAGCTCCCGAGCCATCGATCATCCGCGTTTTGTGCTAGTCGCTACGTTGCTCGTGCTATTCCTGGCGGGTTATGCAGCCTTATCTACACCCGTGCAACGCACACCAGCGATTACCAAGGCTGTGGTGATTGTGGCCATTCCTTACCCGGACTCCTTGCCCAGCGAAGCCGAAAACGACATTACTCGCAAGGTCGAAGAAGCACTGACTGAACTCCAAAGCGTCGATTTTATCGCCTCCACAAGCCTGCGTGGAGCTTCGGTTACACAGATTATTTTTCTCGATGGTGTCGATCCAGATGAAGCACGTCGCGAAGTCAAAGACCTGATCGATCGAATTCGCAATGAGCTCCCTTTTGGACGCGAGGTCCAACCAAGCGTAACCGACATCGATTTTGATAGTGCTCCACTAATGTTGGTCACCCTGGCTGGCCCTCCCGGTTTTGACGAAAGAGCCCTGAAAAAGATTGCGGAAGAAGTCGAAGAAACGATTGCCGAAGTGGATGGAGTTGCCAACACACAGCTATTTGGCGGCAAAGAACGCGAAATCCACGTTCACGTCAATCCTGACCTCATGACACAGTACGGCATCACTCTCCGTCAGCTACGGCAAGCATTGAATGACTTTAATTCCAAAATACCCGCCGGTGCCTTAGATACGTCAAATATCGATCGGACCGTACGGAACGAAGCGAAATTTCGCAACCTGAACGATATCCGCGAAGCGGTAGTAAGCAGTTCTGAAGGGCGTGTCATCTACGTTCGGGATATCGCACAAGTTCTCGATTCGAATCGTCGCATGCTCAATGTGGCACAATTTGACGGAAAGCAATGCGCAACGATTCTGGTCAACAAAGAAGCAGACATCAATACCTTGGGGGCTGCACGTGCAGTCAACAGGCTCATGGATGATTTACGTCAACAGTACCCGGACATCACCTTTTCGATCAGTCGTGATACATCCAAGGAAATTTGGCTCATGTTCCGTGTACTGGGCTCGAGTGCGCTTTTTGGAGCCATGCTGGTACTGGTCATTCTGGCCTGGTCGATGGGCCTCAGGATTTCGATTCTGGTTTTGATCGCTATCCCATTCAGCTCTGCAGTCGCCTTGGTGTTTTTGTATTTTGCCGATATCCCCGTCTCAAACATGGTCGTATTTAGTTTTATCCTGGTGCTTGGCATGGTCGTTGATGGGGCCATTATTGTTGCCGAGAACATCCATCGACATATTGAACGAGGAGAAGCCCCAGATACAGCGGCTAAAACAGGCATCGATGAGGTGGGACTTCCGGTGATTGCTGCTGACCTCACTACGGTGGCGGCATTCTTGCCTATGGTCTTGGTTCCCGGCATCATGGGTGACTTCATGGGCGTCATGCCTCGTGTCGTCAGCGTAGCATTATTAGGATCGGTCTTGGTCGACCACTTTGTCATTCCCACCCTGGCAGCGTACTGGTACCGCCAACGCAAACCAGTTCAGGACGAGTCGGTGGTATTCGCCTCCATCGCACCAGGTCAAACTAACGGTAACCAAGCGATAAAAATGCGGCCCAATATTGGAATGGGAACACGCGTTTATGCCAAAGCCTTGAGCCTGGCCCTCAACAATCGTTATCTTGTGCTACTCGTGTGTGTTACTTCTTTATTCGCCACTAAAGCATTGTTCTTGCAACTCGGCTTTGAGTTTTTTCCGGCCAGCGATCGTGGTCAGTTTACGATCAAATACGAATTGCCCTTGGGCTATAGTATTGAAGAAACATTGGCCGCCTCAAAGGTTTTTACCGATCCGCTCCAAAAGTGGAAAGATCGAGGCATCCTCAGACATTATGTGACCGCCGTAGGCTCAGCTGGTGGCTTGGCCTCACGCCTGGAGAATGACCCCGCGAATGGTCCTGAATTTGGGGAAGTCATGGTGGAACTTCTCTCCCCCCTAGACCGCCAAATTCATGAACAAGAAATCATCGCCAAGCTAAGGCGCCAAATAGTACCTTTGCCTGGCATGAAATACTCTATCCATGAAGTTGAAGACGGTCCCCCGGGAGGCTCGGATGTAGCCGTACGTTTGACGGGCGAAAACCTAGATCAACTTGGCAGACTGGGACAGCAAATCACATCGAATCTCAAAAAAATGCACGGCACAGTTGATGCTTCAACGGACTATCGGCCTGACAATCCTGAACTTGTTATTGAACCAAAGCCGAATGTCGTCGGAATGTTTGGCTTGACCGAAGCACAAATCGCACAATCCGTGCAACTTGCAATCGCAGGTGATTCGCAAATCCGAATCACTATGGACGACGAAGACATTACACTCCGATTGCAACTAGCACCAGAATATCAGAAGAGCCTGCGCAGCCTCGAAAGATTAACACTCACCGCACCCGATGGCCGGCAGGCCCCAATTTCTCAACTGGCAAATCTCTCCAAAGGGCTAAACCTGTATAGCATCAACCGCTACGAACGCGACCGAGCTGTTGTGGCCAGATGCAACGTCGTTCACCCAACTTTACCGGACGAAATCTTCGAATTTTTGGAGTCCGATGTGCTTCCTGAAATGGGCTTCCGGCAAGTCCAGGGCAATTCGATGGTTTTCCTAGGGACCCCCACTACTCCTTCAGAGGGAATTAAAGCGCAGTTCACTGGTGAGAACGAAGAACGAGACAAGAACTTCATGTACCTGCTTTACAGTATGCTGTTGGGAGTCGTATTGATCTTTGGCATTCTTGTCACACAGTTCAATAGTTTCCGTCAGAGCATTATCGTCATGCTTACTGTTCCGCTTAGTTTTATTGGCGTAACCTTAGGTATGTGGGCTTGTTCTTTTCCGTTCAGCCTGGCTTCCTTCATAGGACTCGTAAGCCTGACAGGCATTGTTGTGAACGATGCCATCGTGATTGTCGATTTCATGAATCGTGCCCGCAAAAGAGGCCTGCCACTTCGTGATGCCATCATGGAAGCGGGGATCAATCGCCTACGGCCAGTCATCCTGACTACCGTAACAACTATTGGCGGCCTACTGCCACTGCTGCTCAACATTTCAGGAGGAGCCGAGTTCTGGCAACCTCTCACTGCGGCTGTCGTTTTTGGTCTGGCATTTGCCTCAGTGCTAACGCTCCTGGTGATCCCAGTCGCGTATAGCGTAGCCTATAGTTTTGTGATTGTCCCGAATAAGAGTTAGGGAGGGATAAGATGGGTGCAGTTCCCCAGTGCTTTGAACATCTAATCTATAAATAAATGAGTAGTAAGTGACGTGCGGCTACCCACGACTTGGAAGCTGTCACTTGAGTCCTTGTCTAGTAGCGTATCGTTCAATTCTCTTGTGGTAGATTGTTCTTTGGTAATGATCTAGGAATACTAAAGCGCCCTCATTCCTGCCGTAGCAGATGTCGCCAGACTTCTGGATCCTACGAGTTGGCTTGGCCCGTCCCCCGAATCCTGGCGGATCCGGCTACAAGAGATGCTCGCGTGTATTCCAGCCCTATTGCTACCGCCCTGCGTACTCATGCCGAATGGCATGAGTACTCGGTTGCTCCCTCCCCCCTTCCCCCTTCTCCCTTCTCCCATACTACGTGCTTTTCTTTGTGATCTTCTTGCGGAACTCTTCCCAGCAAAGCGTATTGGCCACATCGGCTGCCGTTAAACCTCCGCGTTGAGCTTGGAGAACACCGTAACGCATTACGTCCATTCCGGATGTGCTGTGCGCATCGGTGCTAATTACGATCGGTATTCCACAACGTTTGGCAGCCATGCAATGCACGTCGTGCAAGTCGAGTCGGGCTGGATTTGCATTGAGTTCCAGAAATTTACCGTGCCTGGCCGCAGCTGCAAAGACTTGCTCCATATCAACTGCGTAGGGTTCACGACGATTGATCAATCGTCCGGTCGGGTGGGCAAGGATATTTACATGAGGATGTTCCAACGCCCCTAGTATTCGTTCCGTGATCTGTGCTTGCGACTGCTTTTGCCCATAGTGCACACTGGCAATTACCCAGTCGGCTTCGGCCAATACGTCCGCGGGCAAATCCATGCCACCTTTTTCAAGTATGTCACACTCAATACCTTTCAGGATGACTATGTCGTCGACTCTTTGTTGTAGTGTATCAATCTCTTCCCACTGTTTGCGCAATCGTTCTGGATCGAGCCCGTTGGCCATGGTAACACGTCGGGAATGATCGGTTATAGCGATGTATTTCAGACCTCGTTGCCGGGATACTTCTACCATCTCCTCAAGAGAAGCCTTGCCATCGGTAGCCGTGGTATGCATATGCAAATCACCTTGTATATCTTCTGGCTGAATAAGCCTGGGCAAGAATCCTTGTTCGGCCCATTCAAATTCCTGGCGTGCTTCTCGTAGTGGAGGAGGGAACCAGGGAAGCCCCAGTGCAGCGTACACTTCCTCTTCGGTTTGACCCGCCAGATAGGCTTCTTGCCCGTCTTCTGAAACGCGAAACACACCCCATTCATTGACTTTAAGTCCCTGTTGTTTTG
>PATG01000142.1 GCA_002713555.1 Planctomycetaceae bacterium | reverse complement strand
TGGGGAACTTGGGCGAGCCTACTTGTCTTGCTCGGCCTTCCGCAGCAGCTTTTCGAACTTGGGCTCGAGCCCAGCCCCTGCTACCCGCTTGAAATCGGCGGCAGACGGAGGCAACGAATCGTGAATCTGGCGGTTGTCTTGTTTGATGATTTTATCTGCTTGGGTTGCATTATAGCGGAACATTTCAACTCCAGACTCGGTGCCCAGTATATTGTCACGTACCAAATTGGTCGTCGCACGATGGAAGCGGATGGGGGATCGGCCCACCGAGTGGATCAGGTTGTTCTCCACGGTAAAGCCAGTTGAGCCCTCATCCATGAAGATGCCATTCGATTCGGCACTCCCCAAATTCAGGGGTAGATCATAAATCAGATTGCCCTGCAAAAAGCTATCAGGCTGGTGGCCGAGCGTGTAGATACCACCTCCGTCGGAGAGGATCTGCATCACATGATGAATGCGATTGTGCGCTACGACATTCTCCTGGGCAGTCGTCCTGTTTGCATTCCAGCTCCAACCTAACGAAATACCGGTGTACGGGTGGTGGCGAATCACGTTGTGCGCGACCCGTGTGCCGCGGGCGAGACCAACCCAGATAGCCACGGCACCAAAATACTGTTGGCCGCACCGTTCAATCAGGTTGTTGGTGATGTGGTTGCCCGCTGTTGCGTGCTCCTTACTGAGCTTTCCCCCTTTGCCAAGCATCAAGCCATTGCCGCTGATATCAACAAAATGATTTCCCTTGATCTTGTTGTCGTGACAGTTATCCCGCAACCATAAGCCGGAGCCGCCAAGTTGGGCGAATCGGCAAGCGGTGAAAGAACAGTTCTCGACACCATCCAGAGTGACTGCACTTAGAATCGGATTCAGCCCGCCCTTCAATCCGTCGCGACGCTCGTGCCAGGTTGCCTGAGCCGATGCGTATCCCCTGGCAGGAGGAAACCACCCGCAGTGCTCAAAACTCAGTCCACGAAAGTGAAGATTGCAGATTCGAGCTTCCGAGTGTGCGGGTCCGCGAACTTCGACCAGACGATTGGCGACAGGCACAATAGCTTCCAGCGTTTTGGGTGTCTCGCCAGATAGCGGTAGGTAGCGGATCCTACCCAGTCCTTCGTCAAGGTACCATTCGCCGGGTGTGTCCCAGGCAGCCGAGTGGTTCTCGATCGCATAGCGAGGATGGGGTTCGAATCGATTCATCTCGCCATGTGGTTGTGCGTATCCCACGGAGAACTCCGTGGTGACGTTGCGCGTCGCCCTATCCATGGACTTGATGGGGATGCGTGAAATGCACCAGTCGTGCAAAAAAACGAACTCTGCACCAGCAAGATCACCGAGTGCCTCGAGATCGCCTGGCTGTGCCGTAAAACGAGTCCGGCGGTCGGCACCCACGGTTTCTACACGTAAGAAACCCGTGTTTGGGTGTCGGGCCCGCTGGCGTCGCTCGCCACCCACGAACAATTCACGAAAGCGCCTATCGGCTAGGGACGCTGCGAAGCTGCCGTCGGCCATAAGCTTCCAATTGGAGATCTTTTGCCCTCCGCTGATGCGCGGAGTGTGTCCCGCCGCCGCCGCATAAACCACCCGGTGTTGCGAAGTGCCGGAGTCACGCTGGTCGAACACCAGCGGCTCATCCAGAATGTACCGACCGTTGCGGATTTCGATTACCAGATCGCGCGTCAACCCATTGGCAATGCTGATTCGCGCTGCAGCTTGGGCTCGCTGGATGGTGGCGAACGGCTTTTGAGCCGTACCCGGGTGCTGGTCGTCGCCCTCAGGCGCCACCACAAAGTCAGCCCGCGAAAGCTGGGATGCCAGCAAGAATATGGCAATAACTTTCAGGCAAACTCTGGTCATGACGGGGTCTTTCGGTGAGAAGCTCATGCAACCTGGCGCTTTGACCACCCGAGAAACAGGAGTAGGCCGAAAGGAGATGCCTGGGGCGATCCCGATTTACTGCAGCGCTAGCGATACACACTTCGTTTCCAGATACGCATCCATGCCTTCGATACCGTTTTCGCGGCCGAGTCCGGATTCCTTCAAGCCACCAAAAGGCGCTTGAGGTGTTGCGGGCACCGTGTCATTGACACCGATGATGCCAAATTCCAGGCCTTCGGCCATTTTAAACGCGGCGGAGATATCGTTGGTGAGCACGTAAGCGGCCAATCCGAAATTCGTATCATTCGCTTTTTGGATTGCTTCTTCAATCGTGTCGAAATCCAAAATAGGCATGACCGGCGCGAACGGCTCTTCGGTCATCAATGCCATATCTTCATGCATACCCGTCAGCACTGTGGGTTGGTAGAAGTAGCCGCGTTCAAACTGCGCAGCCCGTGAGCCACCCAGGAGGAGATTGGCACCTTTTGCTTGGGCGTCCCCAACCAGTGCATCCGTTTTTTCCAACGCCTTGGCCTCGAACATGGGTCCGATGTTCACACCCTCTTCCAATCCGTTGCCAAGCTTCAGCTTCTTCGTCTCTTCGACACAGGCTTCCAGATAATCGTTTTGTATTTTCTGGTGCGCGTAAAACCGCGTCGGGCAGATACAGACCTGGCCGTTGTTGCGAAACTTGCCAAGCACCGACGCTTTGGCCACTTCCTCGACATCCACATCGGGGAAGACGATCACTGGAGCGTGACCACCGAGTTCCAGACTTAACCGTTTGACCTGGCTCGCAGATTGTCGCATCAGTTCTTTGCCGATTTCGGTCGAGCCCGTGAAAGAAATCTTGCGGCAAATAGGATTTGTCATGAATTCGTCCATCATCTCCCCTGGCGAACCGATCACCAGGTTGGCCACACCAGCAGGCAGGTCCAACTCTTCCATCAATTCGAACAGACGAATCATGCATAAGGGCGTTTGACTTGCCGGGCGGGCCACCACCGTACAGCCCACGGCCATCGCCGGGGCCATTTTGCGTATCTGGAGCAGCAGCGGGAAGTTCCATGGCGAAACCGAGGCACACACGCCGACCGGGTGCCTCATGGTGATGAGCCGTTTGTGGTTGGCACTGGCGGGGATTGTGCGTCCGTAGGCGCGTTTCCCTTCTTCAGCGTACCATTCGCAGGTCGCTGCACTGACCATGACTTCGCCTTTGGATTCAGCGAGCGGCTTGCCTTGCTCCATCGTCATAGCAACGGCCAGATAGTCGACGTTCTCGCGAATCAAATCTGCCAGCTTCTTGAGCTTCAGGGCACGTTCGTAAACATTCGTCTGCTTCCAAACGGGCAGGGCGGCATGTGCTGCTTCGAGTGCCGACCGTGCTTCACTGGCTCCACCGTATGAAATCGTGGCCAGTGGCTCTTCTGTAGCCGGATTGATCACATCCAGGCGTCCACCACTTTCACTATCGACCCAAGCACCGTTGATGTACAGCTTCGATTGTTTCATCTCTAAACTTGTCATGTATGCTCACTTTTCTATGAATTGTCTTACGACAGAGGATTCATCACATTGGAGGGGATTCTTGCCGGACTGTGAGACAGTGGCGTCGTCGAATCGCATTACCATTTTTAACCGACTGGGGAGGCTCGGGCAATCTCCTCCTACCACTGATCGCCAGGATTTCCTGGAAAAGATAAAAGGACTGCAATCGTTCACCCGCAGGCAGCCCAAAGCCTCGCATTTGAATTAGCCGTAGGCACGGGCCATGCCATCCCCTCCCTTAGTCGTTAGACATTGTAGGCCGGATCAAGGAGCGAAGCGACGCCGCTCCGGCAGCGGAATGAGTGGAAAGTAGTTTCTACTGACGCTGCCGGAACGGCGCTGCGCTTGGTCCGGCCTACTGCTGTGTCATGGGTAAAGATTTGGGGGAGCGCCAGCGCAATGTACTACTGCGCGCACCCCACTACTACAACGGATAGTCTTTTTCATCCGTGCCGTCCGTGGCCATTTCTCCGACTATCCATTCAATGCTGTGGTCAATCCGATCTACTTAAACTGCTTCTTCGATCACAGGATTCGTCAAGGCTCCAATGCCATTGACTTCGATCGTGACGGTATCACCTGCCTTCAGGAAAATTGGCGGCTTTCGTGCAGCCCCGATTCCATGTGGTGTACCGGTCAGGATCACGGTTCCGGGCAACAGCGTGGTACTCCCACTCAAGAATTCAATCAGTGTCGGGACATCGAAGATCATGTCTTCGGTATTCCAATCTTGCATCGTTTCGCCGTTGAGCACCGTCTTGATCTGTAAAGCGTTTGGATTAGAAATCTCATCGCTGGTCACCAAACAAGGACCCAATGGCGCGAAGGTATCGAAGGTCTTGCCCCGACACCATTGGCCTCCTCCCCATTTGGCTTGCCAATCCCGAGCGCTCACATCATTGGCACAGGTATAACCGAGTACATAATCCAAAGCGCTGGCACGCTCCACGTTCTTGCACTTCTTACCGATCACAACGGCGAGTTCACACTCATAGTCCACTTCATCGCTACGAAGTTTGCGGGGCAGCTCAATCGGATCTCCAGGGTTCTGCAGGATGGCTGACGATTTGGTGAATACTACCGGATGATCCGGCTTCGGCAGATTACTTTCCTCAGCATGATGGGCGTAGTTGAGTCCGATACAAAAGATATCGACCGGGGCGATCGGCGCTAGCAGTTTCTTCACCTGCATTTCCTGACCCGTGTCGCTAAAATCTCCGTAGATATCTCCCTCCAGCAAAGTGACACGCTCGCCCTGATGCTGGCACCCAAAATGCGTAGCCCCTGACTCGTCTTGAAATCGAATAATCTTCATTTTTGTGTTTCTCCAGTAATCTCAAATTTAATTCTATCGGCATTCGTCATTAGTCATTTTCTTAAGCCGTGACTCCATTCACGATATTTGGTAATGGCTTCCCCTGGACGGCGGCGGCTACGATCATGGCAGCATCAGTGCGTAACTTTTCGGCTGAGGCTTCACTGACCGAGGCAACATGACTGTGGATGAGGGTGTTGGGGGTGGTGCGCACCGGATCGTCCGTGGCGGGAGGCTCGGCTTCCAATACATCCAGGGCGGCAAAACCCAATCGGCCACTTTCTAGTGCCGCAATGAGGTCTGATGTGCAGACTATGGCGCCCCGTGCCACATTCACCAGAACAGCGCCGGGTTTCATCTGCTGGATGGTATCGCTACGAATCAAATGTTGTGTGGCAGGGATGGCCGGGCAGTGTAAGGTAATCAGATCGCTGGTCGCGAGGAGTTGGTCCAACTCGACAGGCTGTGCGCCTGCCTCGTGGATAGCCTCCGCATCGACGCCCGGATCCGACACAAGGACCTTACATTTGAAAGGCAAGAGACGGGAAATAACCTCACGTCCAATCCTACCAAAACCGACGACGCCCACAGTCTGCCCTTTGAGGGCCGTCATTGCTGGCACTGGGGTCGCCAGCCCCCAGTTGCCTTGGGCAACATGATTTGCATTGGCAACCACCTGACGGGTGCTGGCCAGAATCAAAGCAAGCGTGTGATCGGCAACCTCATCGATACAGTATTCAGTGACATTGCAGACAGGGATGTCCTGCTGCTGCGCTGCCACCAGATCGACATTGTCCACGCCGATGCCATAGCGAACAATGACGCGTGCCTTTTGCATCGCTTTGATGACCGTCTCGTCAACGGGAGCGAACTGGGTGATCACATAGTCTGCATCCTGCAAAAACTCAATGAGTTGCGAAGGCGTACTACACTGCGCACCATCCACGGTCAGCCCCAGCGGTTCCAGGACTTGCTTCTCGATGTCAAGGGACTCAAATGTATAATCCGTGATAGCGACCCGGGACAAGGTTCTGCTCCTAAGGCTTTTGATGGATGGGTGCGGGGATTTGATGGATGGGTGCGGGGGGATACTCAACTAGTTCCAATTACGTGAGCCTAACCATAGACTTGTGGGGCTTAACCACAGACTTGTGGGAATTGTGCTCTGTGCCTTGCTGTTTAGTGTCATGCTCGCAAGCTACACAGGGGCTCGCAAGCTACACAGGGGCGTTCCCTACAGGGTTCTTGGCGAGTAGGAACTAAGCGAACTTTTGTTTGTAGTCTAATTCTGCTCGCGGGAATAGCCGTTGGCTGGCTAAAAAATCTAGTGATTACTTCTCATGGACAGCGTAGGCAACTTATTCGTGCTCAATCCATTCTTGGAGTGGCCCCCCTGTAGGAGGCCTGTAGGGGTAAAATGGACCGCTGCTTACATTTCATGAATCGATTTCGTCCAGGAAGACTTCCCGGTGTTCCTTTGCAGAAAGCTGAGCAGCGCGACAGAACTGGGTCACGCGTCTTCCTTGGGCCCCTGACTGCGATGCCTGGCGTCCTTCCTGTAGGGCCTCAATCCAATCCCGCGTCCCACTCACAAAACTAGACGCAAAATCAGTATCCAGATTCGAGAACTCCGTGGTCACGCCGCCTCGTACCATTACCAGTGGCGCGCCATCAAGGACCATCGAAGTGCAACGGTTGACCCAGAGAAATCCCTTGGTACCACTGATCTCAACCCATTCGTCCTCGGGCCAGTATTTAGTGGGGACCAGAATATCGTCGGAGGAGACCACATCCCAATTGCCGTAGCGTTCGGCATCACGATATTTCCAGATCATCATTGCCGGACTGTCGAGGACCCACCCATGCACAATGGTTTGCTCGGTGATCCAGGCGAATATTTTTTCTACATCCCCCAGCAAGTGCATCGCCACGCTGAGTGTATGGTAACCATAATCGAGCGCCATCCGTCCGCCACCACCACGTTTGGGATCAAATTTCCAATTCTCCGGCTTGACCCCTGGTACCTGATGACTTAGAGCCAACGGGTAAGGGGGTCGGGAATCGACGCGACGAACGGGTGGCGTTGATTTGTCCCCACCATCAAGCGAACCCTGGATGGCTTTCATGCGGATCGAAATCGGCTCGCCGATCGCGCCATCGTCCAGCAGCTGCTTCGCCTTGGCCAAAGGCGGGAAGTACTGAAAGTTCTCGAATACCCGCAGGTTTTTTCCTGTACGTTCGGCCGCTGCAATCATCTGATCACATTCGGCGACAGTAAGTGCCATCGGCTTTTGCACCGAGACATGTTTGCCTGCTTCCAAGGCGGCCACGGTCATCTCAGCATGGAGGTGATGCGGTGTGATTATTTCTACCGCGTCGATCGCCGGATCCGCCAGCAATTCGTGATAGTCCGTAAACGTGCGCTGAGCGCCCCACTCTGCAGCGCGACCTTGGGCAATTTCTTCATTAATATCGCACACTGCATAGATCTTGGCATGGGGATAGTCGTCATATGCCAACCCATGCAGCCCCGTGATACGACCACCTCCAATGATTCCGATATTAAGTGACATGAGGAAGAAGCGTCCTGAGTTTGAGGATAAGAGTAAAAAACGAGAATGCTACAGTCATTAGAAAATTAGTCATTAGTCCTTACTAGCGCGAAGCGTTAGTTCTCATACTCTGCTCGCAACTCGGCAGGCAATTTGCGCCAGCTCTCCAAGAACTCGCGCTCGGCCATCTCAAAAATAGGATTCTTGTAAACCTTCTCCCAACAGACGGGCGGTACGGTGATCACATGGGAACCAGCTCGGATTGCGTCAATCAGGTAGTCCGGATTCCTGATGGAGGCAGCCATCAAACGCGTGGGGCTGTCCATTTGGTCGATTGCCTTGCGGGTGTCCCAGGAGAGGGGTTTGTTGTCGATGGCAAAATCTTCGGTACGGCCTATGAAAATTGCCACGTAGTCCACGCCTAACTTAATGAAGGGTACTGCTTGTGTCGCATGAAAGTTCAATGTCACCAGCAGGGGGATTCCTGCCGGCTGCAGCTGGTTGGCCGCTTCGAGACCCGCGCGGGAAGCGGGTATTTTAACGACGATATTTTTGGCGATCTGAGCAAGTTTTTTGGCATGGGAGACGATTTTATCTGGCTCTGTTTCAACAACTTCCGCTGAGACGGGGCCGGAGACCAAAGAGGTAATCTCCTGGAGCTGGTCCAAGGGGTTTCGGCCTTCCATCGAAAGCAGCGCGGGATTCGTGGTCACGCCGTCGACAAGTCCCAAATCTTGATAGCGCTTGATTTGATCGATCGACGCGGTGTCTAAGAAAAATTCCATCAAGTGTCTCCTCATAGTGATACCTATCCGAGCCATCCGGCACACTCAGGCAGTGGCAGTGACCAAAGCATGATCGTAACAACAATCGATGGAAGGGCACAGGGGGCGTGTTACACACCTTGAAATCAGGACAGTAAGTGTACAGAATGATGACTCTTTCAACCCGGGGATCAAATAGTGACAACATCTTCCACAGAATTTGCAGGGAAAACGGCGCTGATTACCGGAGGCTCCCGAGGCATTGGTCGAGCCACCACACTCCGCCTGGCTTCGGAAGGAGCACGAGTCGCGATCAACTACATGTCGCGTGAAGCCGAGGCTCGTGAGACGCTTGCCGAAGTTGAGCAAGCGGGTGGAACGGGCACCCTCGTCCAGGGCGATGTCTCCCGACCAGAGGATGCCGCAGCCATGGTAGCGGCCACACGCAAGGCGCTAGGGCCGATCGACTTCTTAGCCCATTCAGCCGGAATCGCCTATGCGGAGCCGCCGGACGAAGCCAGTTACGAAAACTGGAAGCGTACCATGGAAATAAACCTGGACGGTACCTTCAACATGATTTACGCCGTCAAGGATGAGATGGTCGAGTGGAAGTTTGGCCGGATTGCCGTAGTTTCGTCTACAGCGGCGCTCCGCCCGCGCCCGGGATATATCGCCTACTCAGCCTCTAAGGCGGGAGTGATCTCGCTGGTGCGATCGTGCGGTGAAGCCTGGGCACCCCATAATGTCCGAATCAATTGTCTGCTACCAGGTGTCACCGATACCGAAATGCCCAGAAATGCCCTGTCGCATGAACAATTGCAGCAACTCATCGATACGACCCCCATGCGACGCATCGGGCAACCTGAAGAAATGGCCTCGATTATGCGTTTTCTCTTAAGCGAAGAATCGAGTTATATGACCGGACAATCTGTAGCGGCCAGTGGTGGGCGGGTTCTGTTACCAGGATAGATGTTGGAATGACTACTACCCTGTAGGGAACGCCCTCGGTGGCGTTCCGATGAATCAAATGGCAGCGCATTTACCTGGATCACGGAACGGCACAGAGGCATGTTCCCTACAGAGTTTTTGCACAACCAATAGTCAAGTAGCCGCAGGAGATATGAGCAACTTCGAGACTATCTCGAAACTGAAAAACCTCCTCCCCTAACCCCTCCCCCGAAAACGAGGGAAGGGGGATTTGAGTTAGTCATTCGTTATTAGAAACTAGGCATTTACAACTGACATTAGGCATTTACAAGTGGCTTATATTCCCGAACACCTCCATGAATTTTCTGCCGCCGTGTTCGAGCACTACGGGCTAAGCACCGCAGATGCGGCTCTTGCTGCTGACGTGCTGGTAACTGCCGATTGTCGTGGTATCCACTCGCATGGCCTGGCCCGGTTGTGGGCTTATGTTCGACTGTTCGAAAAGGGCACACTCAATCCCCGTCCACAACTTTCTATCATCCGTCAGTCACCCAGCACTGCAGCCGTAGATGGTGACAACGGGCTGGGACTGATTGTCGGCCCCAGAGCTAACGATATGGCGATGGAAAAGGCAGCAGAGACGGGCATGGCTTGGGTCACGGTATGCAATAGTTCGCACTACGGCATTGCCGGATATTATCCACTCCAGGCATTGGAAAGAAACTTGATTGGCTGGTCGATGACAAACACCAGCCCCGTGGCAGCCCCCCTATGGGGAGCCGTTTCCACACTGGGTACCAACCCCATCGCAGTAGCCTTTCCTGCCGGTAGCGAACCGCCAATTGTCATTGACATGTCGACTGCAGTTGCCTCGGGGGGCAAAGTCGAAGTGGCACAAAGAAAAGGCAAATCTCTACCCACAGGTTGGATCATCGACTCTGAGGGACATCCGAGCATTCATCCAGAGGACTATTTCGGAGGTGGATCGCTGCTGCCGCTAGGTGGCGATTATGAGCATGGTGGCCACAAGGGCTATTGTCTGATGTCTTTAGTGGACTTACTTGCCGGTGTGCTGAGCGGTGCGAATTGGGGGCCCTATGTGCCCGCGTTTGTGCTTGCGCAAAAGAGTACTGCCCCTGTAGGCAAAGGAGTAGGACATTGTTTCGCCGCCATGCGAATTGACGCCTTTATGGATCTCGACGAGTATCGGCAGCGGGTGGATCATTGGATTCAAACCATACGCGCCACAAAACCGGCGCCAGGAACCAATGGTCCCTTGATCCCTGGAGACCCAGAAAGGCAAGCCGAACAGGAGTGCCGCAAGACGGGCATTGCACTAACAGAAAAAGTGATTCAGCAGCTCCAAAAAATCGGTCGTCAGGCAAGAATACCTTTTCCCACAGCGTAGACCCCTTGATCATGAGGGGGATCGACTTAATAATGCCCCAACACTTTCTGCTGTCCAAACCACAACTAGCTTCCTGGCACCACCCTCGATGTTAATCTCCGGTGACGAAATTGTTTCGATATTGACCGAACTAGGAGTCACTCATGTCGTTTGGATTCCTGATTCGTCACTGGGAGATTGGGAGGTGGCCTTGGAGGCGTCTCCCCACCTCGAACTGATACGTGTCTGCCGAGAAGGTGAAGCCTGGCCTCTTGCCGCCGGGTTACTGGTGGGCGGAAAAAGGCCCCTGCTGATGATGCAGACCACCGGGCTTTTCGAATCCGGGGACGCATTAAGAAACATTGTGTTTGATCTCGATTTACCCATCGTTACGATCGTCGGTGCTCGGAATTGGCTCAACGCCAACTCCCAAGATACGGCCAAGACTTTTGCCGAGCCCATCCTCCAGGCATGGAAGATCGCCTACCAGATCGTGGCCACATCAGACGACAAACCCCAAATGACAGAATGGCTCAGGGAGTGTCTGACTGAAAATAAGCCAGGAATCGTCTTGTTGGCGGAGTGACCGACCATGAATTGTACCGAGCATGAATCTGGAACTCGCATACCCATACGCGGCGCACTGAAGACGCTAGCCACGGCGCGTTCTCAAAACGCTTTGGTCATTACCAATCAGGGCACATCCAGGGTCTGGCCCCTAATCGCAGAACATCCGCTTGACTTTCATTTCAATCCCTCCACGATGGGAGGATCGGTCCCGTTTGGCGTAGGAGTCGCCTTGGCGCAACCGGATCGCGAGGTGATTGCGTTGACCGGCGATGGTTCGCTACTGATGAGCTTGGGATCCCTGGTCACCGTAGTGGCCGCCGGTTGTGCGAACCTGACGATTATCCTGACCGACAATAACATTTATGACGTCACCGGCGGTCAGAAAACGGCGGCCAGTAGTTTGAGCGTCGATTACGCAATGCTGGCAAAATCCGTTGGGTTTGAGACGGTGGCAACTTTCGATGACTCCGCGAGCTGGGATGCGGGGGTCGAAGAGTTTCTTCAAGCACCCGGCCCACGTTTGGCGTGGCTGCGTGTCGACCCGGCCTTGCCCGACGATATGAAGACTGTCCAAGAGCCCATGGCAGACCAACTGACCCGGATTCGTCAGGCGATGTGACTGCAGGCCAACAGAAAAGTTTTTGTGAGGAATCAACGTGACAAAGATCGAACAAAAGACGCTCGACAAATTAGCTGAATTCGACTCGCCAACGATCTCGAACGTGATTGAGCTATTTGAGATCGTACCGCGAGATGCGGGTTATATGAATGCAGATATTCAATGCAATTATCCGCACATGCCGCCGATGGTAGGTTTTGCCAGTACGGCCGGCTTTCGCAGTTCTGGCACTGCCAGTGGGGGAGGCGGTTATGGGAGTCTGCGGGGCCAATTAGAAACGTTTGCCGATTTACCCGGCCCACCGGTTATCGTCTTCCAGGATCTCGACAAACCTTCAGTAGCGGCAACTTTTGGCGAGATGATGTGTAGCACTTATCAGGCATTTGGTGCGGTAGGACTGATCACTTCGGGCGGTGGCCGTGATCTGCTGCAGGTCGAAGCGATGGGATTTCCCGTCTTCACCGGATCGACCCTCGTTTCGCATGGGTACCATCAAATTTTGCACATCGGTCAGTCCGTTCACGTGGGAGGGCTGGTCGTCAGTCAAGGCGACCTGCTCCACGGCGATGCCAACGGGGTCACACGGATTCCTCTGGAAATTGCCAATGAAGTAGGGGATGTGGCCCAGGAATACATGGACGCAGAGGCGTTTATCATGAATTACGTGACCGGCGCCGGCGAAAAGACGATTGAGGATTTTGCTGCCGCCCAAGACGAATTCAAGGAGGCCTTGCAGAAACTCCGCAAGAGAGTCGGCCGCGGATTGGTGACGTGAGGGAGGACTTTTGGGGAAACTTTCCAATATATTCCAGGGGCTATTTTCGACCCGTTGGGGCTCGTTCTCGCCTTTTTTTACTTTGGGTCCCTTGGAGCGATTCCTGTTTAAGTCTCAGCACTCTGAGCTCACCCTAAGAAAAAATTTGCCCAACTGGTTTGATGACCAGATCGGAGACGTGTGCGTGAGACGGGAGTTTTGCCAGATAGACAACCGTTGCACCGAGATCTTCTGGTTGCAATAACGTGGCTTTTCTCTCTTCGCTGACCGGCTCGGGGCGTTCGGCGAGGATGGGAGTGTTGATCTCGCCGGGAAAAATACTCGTGACCCGAATACCATTCTCAGCTTCTTCGTTGGCTACATTGCGTGCCAATGCCGTCATGGCAAACTTGGCCGTGCTGTAGCCCAACCCAGCCAGTTGTGATGCCCTCAAGCCGGCAATCGAATTGATGTTGATGATCAGGCCGTCCTGGCGCTTTCGCATTTGTGGAAGAACGGCGTGAATGGTGTTGTAGGCGCCAGTGCAATTAATACTGATCAGCCGATCAAAATCTTCGGGCGCGAGGTCTTTCACGGCTCGCTTTTTGACGTTGATGCCTGCGCTATTGACCAGAATATCGATCCGACCAATCGCTTCTGCCGCCCACTCAAACAGCCGGCTCACATCGTCGCGGTTAGCGACATCGCCGGTCAGGAACTGAATAGATGGTCCTCTGTTATTGAGGGCCACCGTTTCCTCAAGTTTTTCTTCGCGTCGTCCGGTAATGCCCACCCGGCATCCCTCTGCAGCCAGGGCCAGCGCAACGGCCCTACCCGTTCCCGTGCCGCCGCCAGTGATGAGTACACCCTTGTCTTGAAGATTCATGGCTTTAGCATAGCGGGAAGCACACGCCTTGGAAGAGGTGTTTTTTTCGTTGTGGGACGACAAATACACTATCGCACACGGATCTTTGGTGAGATATAAAGATTGTCATGAACATCCACCACGAAAAACTGAAACAGTTTGCACAAGACATCTTTGCAAAAGCCGGTTGTCAGCCACCGGAGGATGAGCAGATCGCTCGTCACCTGGTCGCGTCCAACCTGGCCGGGCACGATTCACACGGCGTGATTCGCATTCCACGGTATCTGCATTTTCTCCGTGAAGGCATGGTGCGTTCCAACCGCAATGTGAGCGTGGTGTTGGAGTCGGATGTGATCACTGTACTCGACGCAGATGGTGGCTTCGGCCAGTCAATGGGTGAGCAGGCGATGCAGCGGGGGATTGAGAAGGCCCTGAATCACGGCGTGTCGGTCATGGCTCTGCGCAACTCGGGGCATTTGGGTCGCATCGGCGAGTGGGCTGAGATGGGTACGGCAGCCGGGTTGGTTTCGCTCCGCTGGGTCAATTCCAGTGGATTTGCCATGCTGGTGGCTCCCTTCGGAGGCATGCAGCGCCGGCTGTCGGTGAATCCGATCTCGGTCGGTATTCCCGTCGAGGGTGGCGATCCGATTGTGTTGGACATTTCCACCGGGGCCATTGCCGAGGGTAAAGTTCGTGTCGCGTTGAACAAGGGCGAACAACTCCCGCCAGGGTGCGTCATCGACTCCAGCGGGAGAGAAACGGTCAATCCGGAAGACTTCTACGCCGACCCGCCGGGGAGCATTCTCACGTTTGGCAGCCACAAGGGATACGGACTTTCTGTGATCACCGAAGTCCTGGCGGGCGTCCTGACAGGAAGTGGGTGCTGCGATCCCGAGGCTCCCGCACTGATCAACGGGATGCTTACGATTCTTCTCGACCCACAGAAGTTCGCTCAGGACACCGGGTTCGCGGACGGCGTGAAGCACATGATCGACTACGTGAAGTCTGCACGAACCATCGATCCGGATGGCGAAATCCTGATGCCGGGTGAGCTCGAATTCCGCACGCGAGCCAGGCGGATGGAAGAAGGAATCGAGCTCGACGATCGCACTTGGAGCGATTTGGTCGACGCGGCAGAGTCGTTGGGAGTGGAGGTGGGGAATGACTAAATCCTAATGACTAAGGAATGACCAATACCCAATGACAAGAGGATACTTGGGGATTAGTCATTGGGTATTGGTTAGTCATTCGTCATTAGTCATTTCTTCTCTACCATTCCAAAAGCGCAGGCTTTTGCTTCTCGTAACCGCCGTCCGACGGCCATACGGTGTTCATCACCACCTTTTGAGGATCGCCATCTAGCATGGGCCAGGCGGTTTCTTTCCAGACTTTGAAGTGGGGGGTTTCCAGGTGAGCCTTGAAAGCCGCTTCGTCGCGATAGACTTCATAGAGATAGAAGCGACTCGGGATTTCCGGATCTTGGTTGAGTTCAAATCGAAAGCAGCCCGGTTCGTCGCGGCAAGCTCCCTCGGCATCGCCGTGGCAGGCTTGGATGAAATCGTCGACTTTGTCGGGTTGAACGTTGACGGTGACAAAAATAGAGAACATGAGGTACTCCGGGGGTGGGTGAATGACTAAAACCGGTTTCAAAATACGTTTGTAGGCTCTGGAAGGAACGAAAGGCATCTAGAATTTGCTTATTTCGTAGACTTTTGTTCCTTCCGGAGCCATCTCTTACGAGAAAATCGGAATTTTGAAACCGGTTCTAATGCTATTCTTAACTGTAGTTAAGGTAAACCGTCCGCTTCTGCAAAAAACCTTCGACTCCGTATTTCCCATCTTCTCCGCCCATGCCACTAAGGCCGTGGCCGGTGTGGAAGCCTTGCACTGCCTCTCCGAGCTGACGGTTGACGTATATTTCGCCGAAATTGAAGTCACGAACGACCCTCATGATGCGCCGCATGTCGTTAGAAAACAAGTAGGCGGAGAGGCCGTATGAAGTATCGTTGGCCATCTGTAGTGCATCTTCAAATTCGTCAAACTTTGCCACGGGTAGCACCGGGCCGAAGGTCTCTTCACGCATCAAATCCATCGATTGTTCGACTCCACTGACTAGCGTGGGCTGGAACCAATGGCCTCGGCTGAACTCGCCGTCTCTCAGAGGGTGCCCACCAGTGAGGACTTCAGCGCCGGCGGATACCGCAGACTGGACGCGCTGGTCGATCTTCTCCACTTCGGCGCGGCTGATTTTCGGCCCTAAGTCCACCTCCTTGAACGGGTCGCCAATCTTCATGTTGCGGATGCGCTCCAGGAGCTGCTGCACGACCTGGTCGTAGACGCCGCTCTGGATGTACATGCGTTCGTTACACGTGCATACCTGCCCGCAGTTGAGAAACCGCGAAGTCATCGCCGCAGCCACGGCTTTGTCGATGTCTGCATCGTCCATCACAACGAACGGGGCTTTGCCACCTAGTTCTAATCGCAGCACGGTGATATTGTCGGAAGCTGCCTGCAGCACTTCACGACCGGCTCGGACGCTACCGGTGAGGCTGACCAGCCTGGTAATTGGGTTGCGTACCAGTAGGTCACCAGTGGTCTTACCATGGCCAGTGACCACGTTGACCACTCCGGGCGGGAACCCGACCTGGTCAATAATATTTGCCAGCTCGAGTGTCGCAATGGGCGTCAGTTCGGAAGGCTTGAGGACCATCGTGTTCCCTGTCACCAGTGCCGGACCCAACTTGCGTGCCGCTACGGCGATCGGAAAATTCCAGGCGGCAATGCCCACCGTGACTCCGTAGGGGACCTGGTGAATATAGATGTTCTCTTCGGGGTTTTCTGCCGGGAGAATATCTCCTTCGATTTGTCGGCACCAGGACGCGGCATAGTCGATCCGTTTTGCCGCGGCTTCGACTTCACCACGGCCCAGGGTGATGAGCTTGCCTTGCTCCCGCGTGATGGACTCGGCGAGCAGCTCACTATGAGCACGGATGGCTTGGCCAAGCTTCAGTAGCAACTGCCCACGCTCCACCGCAGGAAGGCGGGCCCACTCTGGCTGGGCACGTTGCGCCGCGGAAAGGGCCCGTTGGACATCCTCTTCATTCGCCTCTGGTATCAAGGCAATGGTCTCTTCGGTAGCCGGGTTTTCTACCTCGATGGTCTCGTTCGATGTCGAACGAACCCATTGGCCATCCACATAGAGGTTGTAGTGGGGTACCCCTTGCTGGTCGTCTTTGAACGCTACGCGAGTTTCCATCGTTTCTCAGGTTTCTTCTCAGAATTTGATCGCCGGATACTTGGTTGCTTGGTTCTTTCCAGTTTTGGACCTGCGTCGCGCTCGGACGGCGGCTTCGGTCGCAGAAGAACATCTTAGGCAGTAACTCAGTCGTCTGCTAGTCGTTCAGGACTCATCAGATATTAGAAAGTACAGAATGCTGAGAGCGGCGTTCACTTCAATTGCCTAGCAAAAGGTAAGAGCAACCTATCTACTGCGCTTGGTTGCCATAAGAGCCATTCCGCAAACCAAGAGCATTGCGCTCCCTGGCTCAGGTACAGCACCAACTCCGGCTGCCAACGTGCCGAAGCCGTAGTTGGCTTGCCACAGGGCCAGGTTTGGCGCGTCGCCCAGGTTGCGTTGCCAAAACAGAAAGTCGTCGCCGTCGACGTCCAAGTTTCCATCAAAGTCGCCAGGGGGCCCAGTCACCCCGGTCAATAATAAATCCGTTCCGTCCCCACTCACTGCCAGCGAAAGTCCACCAATCCCTGTGCCTGTAAGACTCAGGGAACCCACACCGCCAGGGATGACCAGCGCGTTGCTGGTGCTGACCAGGGTAATATCACCTGCGGCAAATGCCCCGCTAAGGAAATCAACGTTAATAGCACCTGCCAGAGTGGCCGACCCTGTGACCAGGTTCAGCTGGCCAGTGCTGCTGGGCGAGATATTAAAGTCAAGTGTTCCACTGGAGTCGAGATTGGCAGCTGCCAGTGTCGTGGTAAAGCCGGTGCTCACCGTTGCCGAGTTGATGATATTGCCTGCACCCGTGACTGGCGTGTTGAGGTTCAGCGTTCCGTTGTTCAACACGCTACCGGAGGCGGACTGAATGGTCAGCGTATTGCCTGCCAGATCGACCAATTTGTGCAACTCGAGAGAAGAATCATCCCCCAGGTCCATGCTGGTTGCGGTGGCAAGATTCACGTCCACCTGCAGCTCATGGGCGCCGGAGGTGACGCGGACCTCGGTCGGGTCCGACCCGCTACTTGCTACCAGATTGATATCGCCAAATCCGGAAACAGAAAAAGAACTCGTAGGATTATCAAATTCAAGGGCCCGCACGCTCACGGAAGAATCGAGCGAGATGGTTCTGCTGGACGAAATATCATCGGCAAACAGCACCTTGTGCTCGTTGTAAGTGGCGACTCCCGTGTCACCCGGGTAATCGGTGATCACGGGTGCTTCGATACCCACGCGTTCATCCCAATTCGCGACGGTTGTCCAATCGCCCGGAAAATCTGGCCGCCATTCGAATAAGTTGGTGAGATCTCGCACCTCGATCTTCGAAAACCCGATCACATTGCGATCGGGATGGCTGGGCTGCAGAGGGCCTCCCAGATCAGGATCGATGCGGTTCACCTTGAGGTAAACTTCCTGGCCTGCAGTGACGGCGAAAGGTGCGATCTTTTGCGATGTGTATTGGCGACCGGCGCCGCTACTATAACCGGTAAGCCGAAAGTCTGGTTCACCCTCGGGATTGATCGGTCCAGTGGCCGGTATATCGCGGACGAGAAAGTGTATGCGGGTCTGGGACTGATTAGCCCCGGGCGTCCCTCCGGTGGTGGTAAGTTGAGTGCCCACGTTGTAGGCAACGTACTCCGCGTCGATGATCATGTTGCGCGGCGCTTTCCAAACGATATCGGCGGCCGCCCCCCCTGCCTTCGCACCAATATCGCCAGCATCGAGTACCCCAGCACCAGGGTCTTGATTGTGATCGGCAGGCTTGACGACTTCGTTTGGGCTGAGCCACGGCTGCAAATTATCGTACGTCTTGAAGACGGCCTCATTGGCATTGGCATAACCGGAGATATACTGCATCGTGGCGCAGCCCCCACCCGTGCAACCCGAAGGGGTAAAATAATTTTCGGTGGTATCCACAAAGGCACTGGTAGGGCCGCCGCTCGAATCGCCTGCCCGGATCGACCAGGCGTTATCGGCACCAAATTCGATCCCGGGACCTGGAGACGTTAACGTCCAATCGTCTTCTAGATTCCAAATTTGCTGCGATTGGGCCGAAGAGGTTGCTGAGAGCACCGCTGCCAGAGTAAGACAAGCCACAGGCGCCATTTTAATTTTCTTGTGCGGAATTCGACCTCGCAACATCAACAGGCAGCCGAACAGTACCAAACAGGCCGTGGTGGGTTCAGGAATTGCTGCAACTAAAAGCATGCTAGTGCCGTCCTCACTGAGCGCGAGTTCCAACCCCGAGGCACCCGAGAGACTCAAGGAGGGCATACCTCCTGGTAGCTCGAGGGGGTTGCTCGAAGTCAGCAAGGGGATGTCTCCCAAAGGAATGGCTCCCTCGAGAAAATCAACATTGACTACCCCTTCGAGAGTTGCCGTGCCACCCACGAAGATTTGTCCGGCACTATAAGGAGTGATATCGAAGTCTAGTGCACCACTGCTTTCTAAGTCACCACTGCCCAGCGCGGCGCTCAGCCCAGCACTCAGGACTGCCAAATTGATAATATTCCCAGCGCCAGTAATTTGCGTGTTCAAGCTAATAGTGCCAGGACCGGAGAGGGTCAAATCATTGCCGCCCAGGTCCAGCGTATTATGCAGCGTGAGCGTCGTACCGCTCTCGGCATGGAAAGTGGCATCGGTGGCCAGATTCACATCGGTAAGAATATGGTGGTCACCCGAAGTCACGAGGATTTCTGTCGGGTCTGGTACAGGCAGTGTGCTGGCGACGAGATTTATCGAACCATTGCCTCCAATAGCATAGGAACTGGAGGCATTGTCGAATTCTATTGCGCGCAAGCTCACCGCATCATCCAGCGTCACGGTGCGATTGGATGTAATGACACTGCCAAAGATGGCACGCATCTCATTGAAGGCTGTCTGACTTGTGTCCCCAGGGTGGACCGTAAGGGCATCCCAGTTGGTGGTGGATTCCCAAGCACTTGCGCCATCGGTCCGCCACTCAAAGTTTTCGAGATCCACGATTCCCGGCAGCGGATCGCTGGAGTCCCAGTACCGGAACAAGTCGCCGGTACCGCCCTCCAAGTTTAGGTCGAGCGAGTAGGTGGTTCCGCCAGAGGGAGTCAAGGGAACGAGCTCCACCTGGCCCGTGTCACGGCTGAGCCGGGCCAGAGAGTCGAAGTTGGAGCCGGCAAAATCAAAGCTCAGGTTGTACCACTGGGCCGAGGCGGCAGCCGTGCCCGATGCCGAACCATTGACGATCATGAAATTCAGCCCGTCCGAAAAAGTGCAGCCACAGCTGTCCTCGGCAAACGGTTCGAAATAGCCAACCAAGATGTCGTTGTAGCTAGGATCGGCCGCACCTCCCTGCGACACCGTGGGAGTAATCCCAGTGAGGTGATCGTTGTAATTGGTCGTCGTACCGGCGCCGGCGGCCCACTGCGTCAGGCCAGTGCCACCAACGGACATTCCCGAACCTGGCTGCATGAAGATGCCGCTGCTGACCAGCCGTGTCAGTACCGGACCCAGATTGAGGGTTTGGCGGTTTGTCTCGGCCGCGTAGCCGAACACCGGCGTGGGCGAAGTATCCCCTGTCGAACTGAACATCATGGGAGAGGCCCCAGGGTTCGGTTCGTTGTAGATAAAGGCTGACAGAAACGTGTAGCCGAAAGCCAAGCTGGCGTTCTGTTGCAGCCGAATGAACGACTCGTCGTTCAATGGCACTGAATAGTTCGGGCGCCAATGAGCTAAGTATTGCCCATAGGGGAGAGGGCCGCTGTTGGTTAAATCGGGGTTGAAGTAACCGGCCAGAGCAGTTGTCCGATAATTTTGCATCACGGTATACCATCGATTCCGATCGCTTGTACCAAAATTCTGATCCGGAAATTGGTCGAACATGAGCATGTCGGGTTTGGCAACTTGCTGGAAGATTTGCAAGGCGAGGGGTGAGATCTGTTCGCCCCAGAAGTTCGCGTGCGCGATGGTGTTGGGATATTTTTGTCGCCAAGTGTTAAACTTCGCTGCCGCCGCGCTCTGGAAGTCGGTGCCTAGGTGTGGCGCACTTGGCAATACCTCGTCGTAGTATTGCATGCTCACCAGGTTGTCCCGATAGGCTGGATCGGTGGGGATCTGTTCCTCGTTGTTTCCGTCGGTGCGGCTCCAGGGAGTTCCCACCGGAAATTCGCTCAGGAGTGGGTTCGTCTCACGGTCCCACACGTTGAGCGTGGTAAAGTTCGCGCTGAACCACTGATTCACGTCCACCGGACCGGGATTCCGGAAAGTCAACGCCTGAATTTGATAGCCGTGCTTCAGCAAAAGTTCCCGGCCGCGGGTGATGGTGGTCGCTTCAGCTTGGGTAGCGACAGAGACGACTCCCAACAAACAGACGGCCATCTCTGCAAGCGAAAAACGTTTCCTCAAGGGAATGCCCCTTCGATAAGAAATCTGGTTAGATACAGGCCGCGCTAGGTTCCGATCTAGAGGCCCCACAATGGATAAAAGGACACTATTATTGTACCTAAGACAGACCGAAAACACAAGAAAAGTGCAAACGAGCATTGCACGGACTGCCTGCCAGCATAATGATGAAAAACTACTGTTTCCCGAGTCTCTATCTCTCTGATGCAACATAGACTTTTGCAACGGAGCAAAGCGTTGAGCCAGGCAATTTCCTCCCATTAAAAGCGTCTATCATTGGCGTTCCAAGGGACTTACAATGGCCTGCTTGAGCTTTGTGTCTGTCTCAGAGAGCATCGAATAGGAATATAACGTGAAACAAAGAATCTTCTTCCTCTCATTTTTTTGTTTCTTCTTGTGTGCCGGGGCCCAGCAAAGTTGGAGCTCCTCATTGAGCCTGGATAGTGGCAGCTCGCTGGCCGGACAGTGGCAGCTGGCCACGGACCCCGATAACGTGGGTCGCGACCAGCGGTGGTTCCTCACGCCTCAAGCAGACGCACAGCTGACGCGAGTCCCTGGAATCATTCAGGAAAATTTTCCCGGCTATCACGGAGTCGCTTGGTTTTGGCGAGAGTTCACGGCTCCCAAGAATCCGCAAGCCGAAGGACGGTACCTGATACGATTTTGGCAAGTCGATTATCTGGCAGACGTGTGGGTCAATGGAGTCCATGTGGGATCACACGAGGGGACCGGTGCCCCTTTTGTGGTCGACGTGACAAGCGCAATCAAGCCGCAATGCAAGAATCAGCTTTGTGTGCGGGTTTTGAACCCAACAAATAAATCGATTGATGGATACGTCCTGAATCAGACGACCGTTTGGGCACGGGGCATCCCCTGCAAACCCGGGTTGGCACTCAACTACGGCGGCCTGCTCGATTCGGTGGAGCTGATCGTCGCGCCGGCGGTACGCGTCGAGGACGTGCATCTTCAGCCCGATTGGAAAACGGGAGAGATACGAGTCCAGGCCAATCTTCGCAACGCCGGCAACCAGACTGCGAATGCGCGCATCGATGTGGCAGTCTCTCCAGCCACTTTGGGAGAGACGGTTGATTGGGTGCGTATCGAGCGCACGCTACCCGTGGGCGATACACTTGTCGAGCAGATACTCAAGGTCCCCACCCATCGGCTGTGGGAGCTGAACGACCCTTATCTTTATCGGGTCACAGTGCGAGTGGAGCCCGACAACACAGGGGCACCTGCGGAACAAACGGTCCGTTGTGGCTTTCGTGATTTTCGCTTTGAGGATGGCTATTTTCGCCTCAACGGCAAACGGATTTTCATCAAATCGACCCAAACCGATGCCCGCGCCCCAGTGGGTCATCTTGTTCCTCTTGACCCCGACCTGGTACGTCGCGACCTGGTCAATTGCAAGGCTACCCGCCACAACATGATTCGCTCTTTCGGTGGGCAGATTCCACGTTGCCAGATTGACATGTGCGATGAGATTGGCCTATTGATCTACCAGGAACATGCAGGTGCCTGGCGGATGGGAAATTCGCCTAAAATTGGCGAGCGTTTTGAGCGATCCGTACGATCGATGATCAAACGCGATCGCAATCATCCCAGCATTGTGATCTGGGGAATCCTCAACGAAACGGGTGGGCCCGTCTACCAAGAGGGGCTACGCTGCCTGCCATGGGTCCGTGAGTTGGATACGTCGCGTGTGGTCCTGCTCAGCAGCGGCGATGCGGAGTTTACGAAAACTGGCAAGGTGATTGCCAACCGAGAGTTGACCGAATGGGAGAATACCTTTGTAGATACTCACCAGTATGCCTCCGTACCGCATCGAGTCGATCAGATCGAAGCCATGCGAAAACTGGGCGATGGCGATCTGCCAGTGTTCCACTCGGAAGGGGGCATCGGCAGTGCTATCGATCTTGTGAGACTGGCGCGTCATTACGAGCTGTTAGACGCCACCGACTGTGAAGATGCCAAGATAGGTCGTAACCATCTTGATCGATTTATGGCCGACTGGGAAAAGTGGAAGATGGCCGACACGTTTGCGAACCCCGAGGATTACTTCCATCAATGCGTATCTTGGATGGCCGCCGTCCGAAAAATTGGTGCGAATGCACTCCGCGCGAATCCAAATCTGGTAGCGTACAACATAACCGGGCTAGTCGATCCGAGCACGACAGGCGAAGGTATGCTGGCCAGTACATTTCGTGAGCTCAAACCGGGCGTTGTTGATGCGATGTTCGACGCATTGTCGCCGCTCCGTTGGTCCCTATTTGTCGAACCCGTACAGATCTATCGAGGTGGCACGGCACGTCTTGAAGCCGTGCTTGCCAACGAAGACATGCTTCCGCCAGGTGACTTCCCGGTCCGTTTCCAAATAGTCGGACCAAATAATGTGAGCCTCTTTGACCGGACGCTCACGGTCACGATTCCCGATCCAGCCGGCAAGCCTGAACCAGGTTTTGTAATCCCCGTATTGGACGAAGAAATCAAGCTCGATGGCCCACCAGGCAAGTATCGATTTCTGGCGAACTTCCAAAAAGGGGCAGCAGCTGATGGTGGTGATATCGAGTTTTATGTTGCAGATGCGGCCGAGATGCCTTCTGTCGATCATGAGGTCGTCCTGTGGGGTGATGATTCCGTTCTAGCTGACTGGCTTACGAAACAAGGCATATCGACACGAAAGTTTAAGCCCGGCCGACCAAAGTCACGGCAGGTAATTCTCATAGGCGAACGGCCGAGTGTGGGAGATGTTACGAAGAACGACTACTGGCAGGCGGACATCGAACCCGATCCTGATGCGCCCGCGCCCATGCTTGATCCCGGGCTGGTGATTCTGAAGAAATTCGATCCTATTCAACGCAACGGCCACGAAGGAAAACCCCTTAATCTTAATGGCAAGAACTACCATCGTGGTATCTTCGCCCATGCACACAGTCGAATTGTCGTACAGCTTCCCGGCCCAGGTAAAAAGTTTACCAGCAAGGCGGGCATTATCAGCGATAATGCAGCAGCCGGAGGTCAGGGAAGTGTCGTATTCTCCGTTGCCTTGAAGGAAAACGAGTTATTTCGTTCGGGCGTGCAACGCGAAGGAATGAAGGAACTCAATGTCAACGTCAATCTGGACGGCCAATCGCTCTTCACTCTGGAAATCACCGATGCTGGCGATGGGATTGCTGCCGATCAGGCTTGTTGGGCCGATGCGAAGATTACGCTGGTTGACGGTCAGGAGATCTGGCTTGCCGATCTGGAAACGCTGGACGTCAATTCACAGGACACCTCCAATTCCGTGTTTTCAGAGGAGTACTCTTTTGCGATGCGGGAATTGGCCCGGCAGATCGCACACGGTTCCCATGTGATCTTCCTCACGCCTGACGTGCTTGTCGAAGGCCAAAATGGAACACGTTGGATGCCACTGGCCAAAAAAGGAACCCTGACAAATTTGCCAATCTGGTTGTATCACAAAGATGACTGGGGCAAGAACCATCCCATTTTTGCGGGACTCCCATCCGGAGGCGTCCTCGATCACACGTTTTACCGTGAAATCCTTACTTCCGGTGCGGTTTGGTCAGGACAGGACCCACCCGCCGAAGCGGTTGCCGGCTCGATCAATGCTGGTCTCGGTTATAGCAGTGGGTTGACTGTGGCTGTGTATGATCTGGGTGCTGGCCGATTCACATTGAATACACTGCGCCTCCACAACAACTTGGGCACTGACCCGATCGCAGAACGTCTGTTTCGGAACATGCTCAACCACGCAGCGCAAAGAACCAAACAGCCCGTGGCTGAGTTGCCGGAAAATTTTGAGGAGCAATTGAGGGCGATGAGGTTTTGAAAGACAATTGCATAAAGACATACAACCTCCCATCCCCCTGTCGAGAACGCCCTCTGGGGCGATTGCGCAGCACCTTAGAGACTATCCCGAAACTGAAAAGCCCCCTCCCCTAACCCCTCCTCCGATAACGGGGGAGAGGGATTTGCTTAGTCCTTAGTGCTTAGTGCTTAGCCCTTAGCCCTTAGTCCTTAGTCCTTAGTCCTTAGTCCTTAGTCCTTAGTCCTTAGTCCT
>PATG01000112.1 GCA_002713555.1 Planctomycetaceae bacterium | reverse complement strand
GCCGTGAAAAGTTGTTTGCAAAATCTCCAGAGCTACCGACCTCGATACATAGCCACCCGAACGGCTTTCGTATTGTTGGCACTAAGTTGTTGCTGGAGAATAGGTCGGTTGTTCAGAAAGCAATACGTCTGAGAATCCCTGCACAAAGGCGTACAGAACGACCGTGAGATAAATTCGGACTAAAACCCGTTGTTCGTACACACTGTCAATGCTACTAGCATGTTCTTTTGCACGGCAGCACAATCGCCTCAGAAATAAGTCAGCTCGGCTCTAAAGAAAACGTAGGATTCCAGTAGTATTTTGAGGTACTGATAGAGCGCGGATCCCGACGCGCTGGGACGGATCGGAAAGGGTGGTGGCTCCATGCAGCCTGGAGAAAGTGAGAATTGTAGGATTTCAAAATATACAGAGCTTGAGGCTACAGCGCAGGGTCCAAGATTAGCGTTTATCAGCGGTTTCTTTAATTGAAGTACCACACGCTGTATTGCCGGAGTGCATGGGTTTTCTGCAGAAGCCGGTTAGCTCCAGTCGCCAATTTTCTGGAATACCGAGTCTGTTGCCTGGACGTCTACCGTATCTGTACCGCCGTTGGTGGAATAGGCCATAACTTTGGCAAAGTTGTTCACGCAATTGTCAAAGGTATTGCCCACTAGATCCATCTCGTCGCCTGCAGCTTGCAGAATGTCATTGCCGACCGAGTCGTAAAGCTTTGCCGTGTCATTGCCCTGCGTGGATGTGGCCCAGGTTTGATCAAAAAGGCGTGCATAATTGTAAAAGCCTGCTCCTGACATCATGGCCTTGTCGTGAAAAGCTCGATAGGTGTCGTCACCAGCAGAGTCGTGGAAAACGGCAGTATCATTTCCAGTCGAAGCGTAGGCATAGGTGGAATTGAATCCGGAGCCATAGTTGTAGAAACCGGTACCACTCAGGGTCACATAGTTGAAGTACGATTCGTAACTGTCATCGCCTGCAGAATCGTAGAATCTAGCAGCATCGTTGCCTTGAGTTGAATACCCGAAGTTGGCTGAAAAGTCGTTGGCTCGATTGTAGAATCCGTCTCCCTGCAGGATGGCTCGATTGTGGTAAGCCCTAAAGTCATCATTGCCAGGTGAGTCGTAAAAGCGGGCTATGTCATAACCTTGGGTTGAATAGGCATAGCTCTTACTGAAATCATACGCTTCATGGATGAAGTCGGTTCCTGATAGAGATGCTTGGTTGTGGTAACCTTCGTACACATCATTGCCTGCCGAATCGTAGAAGACAGCAATGTCATTGCCGCCACCCGAATGAGCATAAGTCTGTGCGAAATATCTTGCTCGATGATTAAAGCCGGAGCCAATGAAGAATGCCTGGTTGTGATACCCTTTGTAGGTTTCATCGCCTGTGGAACCATAAAAGTTGGCAACGTCTTGTCCTGCAAAAGAGTATGCCTGGGTGCGTGAGAAATTATTTGCTCTATTGAAGTATCCAGCGCCTGACATTGTGGCTTTATCTTCATGGCCTTCGTAGACATCATTGCCAACGGAGTCGTAAAAAATTGCGAAGTCATTGCCGCCAGTCGAGTAGGCGTAATTTTCGTCGAACATGCGAGCGTAGTTGTAGTACCCGCTTCCGGATAGAGCCACTTTGTCATGATATGCTCTCAAGGTATCGTAGCCGGCCGTGTCATACAGCGAAGCAACATCGTGCCCTTGCGTTGCGTAGGCAAAGGTCAAGCGAAAGTTATCTGCACGATTGTGAAATCCAGTTCCTGAAAGAATCACGTGGTCGGCATGGGCCGTGTAGATGTCGTCTCCGCTGGAGTCGTAAAGTCGGGCTGCATCAACGCCTTGGGTCGAGTAAGCCTGGGTGGAAGAAAATCCACGTGCTAAATTATAAAAGCCATTGCCTTTGAAAATAGAACGATTGTAATACGACCGATAATCGTCGTTGCCAGCCGAGTCATGCATGACAGCATGATCGTTGCCTAGGGTGGAGTAGGCATAGGTTTCCGAAAAATCGTGGGCCGTATGAGAAAACCCGTTGCCAGAAAAGGTGACTTCTTGAGGGCGTGCTACGAGCGTGTCCTTGCCGGCACTATCATGGAAAGTTGCCGCGTCCTGACCGCCGTTACCATAAACGTTGACTGTTTCAATGCCGCTGGCCAGGACAGCAAATCCACTGCCATCAAAATTGGTTTGCCCCACACTTAAAATTGCAGATTCGTCGCCGCTCGTGCCAACCAACGTAATCAAGTCGTTGCCCGTGTCTCCCGTAAAATGCAAATTTGCAATAGCATTTGACGCAAAGTCATAACGGACGCCATTGACTTCAACCTGGTGTGTATTGCCAGCTAGAAAACTGAAAGTGTCGTTCCCAGCCGTTCCGTCGACATGAACGGTATTGCCACTCGCGGAGACGAGATTCGTCAAGCGAAAATCGACATTGTTATTTGATCCGGAGACTTTAACAAAGAATTCGTCTCCGATGTTGGCGTAGGTGTCAACACGCGAAGTTCCATTAATAACATTGCCCGTATCAACCTGCTGCATGTCTGAATTGTAGAGTTCCAGGCTGACATGCCCACCGCCATTATTCAGTTGGGCTTCAGCGGTAAGGAAACCCGAGCGAGTTGCTTCAATGCGGTACCAGGTATCACCGGCAACAGAAATGCCATTCAACTGGTTGAATGCTACGGCTCCCCAATCGGTAAACGAAAAGCTGGATTCTGCAGTGATCTCAAGATCGTAATAACCCAAGCCATCGTCCGATGACAAGCTGACGGTGTAAGATTGTCCTGCCGTAACATCGACGGTCAGGGTTTCGTTGAAATCACCACTCCAGGTACCCGATCCACCCTCCATATGCCATAACGGATCCAAAGCATGCGTGGTGTTTTGAGCGGTAAACGATACCGTACCACTATTTGCTACCGTAAATGTAAAGTAATCGGAGTCATCGAGAGTGGTGATGGCTCCATTCATGTTCAGAGTGTCACCAACCGTCCCTAGATTGTAAGCAGCACCGGCCAAGGAACCGTAGTCGTCGGCTGGCATTAGGGCATCGATGGCTGCATCAAGATTGAGTCGATCGTACCAGGCATTGGTAGCGGAGTCATAAAATGAATCCGCTGTGGCAATCATGTGATCGTAAATCGTGTCCTGAGTAATATTTGTGTAGCCAGCGAATTCCATAGCTTCCCGGATAAGCACACTGGCACCAGCCACGTAGGGTGCCGCCATGCTTGTACCCGAGTAAGTGGCAAAATCATCGGTTGTACCATTGTTATTGCCTGAGTAATCGGGCACGGTGCTGGTGACCCAACGCCCCGGGGCTGCGATGGCGCGTGAATGACGCTGGCTGAAATAGCTTAAGAGGCCGCTGTCGTCGGCGGACATGACTGGAACGACGTGCGAACTGGCTGCAGGATAGCTGAGACCCGCTGTGTTAAAGCTGGAGAAGCTATTGCCAGCAGAGACGGAGATGAAAATGCCATCGGCTTCAAGCTGTGCGAATTCGTCTTCCAGGTTCGCCCAGCTGGGAATCGAATCAGCATTCCAACTGGCTACGCCAAGGGACAGATTGACTGCGGTGATCGGATTCTCGAAGCTATTGCGGTTGGTATGAATCCAATCGAGGGCATTTTCAACCCAGGAGAAGTAGCCAGAGCCTACGTCGTCAAATACGCGCAGGCCAACCAGATCAACACCTGGGGCAACCCCTTCGTGTGTGCTGTCCGAGCTACCGATGATCCCCGAAACATGGGTGCCATGCGAACCCGAGGGGCCATCATCATACGGATCCGCGTCGTTCTCCCCAGTAAAATCCCAGCCGCCGACAACCCGATAATTACTGCCAAAGCCACCCCCCAGGGCGTAGTGGTCGTAAGCGATGCCACTATCAATGACCGCTACGGTCTGGCCAATTCCCGTAAAGCCATAAGCATCGCGGACGTCGTTGAGTCCCGTTTGATCGTGTGCACTGGCGAGTGCTTGATCGATTTGACGAAGGTGTTCTTCCAGGGCAATCTGGTCGGCCGTATCAATCCAGAAATCGGGAGTCGATTCTTGATGATGATTGAGAGGTGGGGGAGTATCAACAAGGGCGTGATGTGTGATCGCGCCGCCCAGGGGACCACCCAGCGGATCGGCCGACATGGCAAGCCGATCTTCCAGCGTTTCCATTCTGCCGGTCCAATTGAATTTTGACTGGGTGTCCTGTTGCATGCTTCCCCCCCCTTAGGGAATAGCAATTCGCTAATACGGGGCGCGATTTCGCGCTGAATGCCTGAGAGCGAACCTTTAGGATAAGTAGCTTGGATGAGTCAAAGACACAGTCCTGAAGGGGAGGCAACTGCATCAAGAAAATATTTTGGGTGTATTCTGGTTGCCTCACGATCAAATGTGAGGGCGAGCAGTGACACATTGAAAGCCTAGTTCAAAATTACCAGGCAGGCTGAAGCTATTCCAAAGACAGTAAGAAATGTCGCGCCCAATGCGGCTGGTTTTTTGGCTCCTTCCATCGGGCGTGTTGAAGTCCGTCCACATGGACATCCGCCGCGCTGCTTTGAGACAACCTGCTGTTGTCTTTTTGCCACAACTATTTATACCTACGCTTGCCAGGCCAATGGGTTCGCCTGGCAAGCACGCTTTCAGCCAAAACAGCCGGAGAGAGAAAACGGCCCCTGCCCCACACCGTATTGGATGGTTGCCATGAAGCAATATCCCCTGTCGTTGGATCTCTGTCTAGCAGGCAGGGGAGACTTCATTGATTGGAGGACATAGGAATGTCTGAGAAAAAGCGCGCCAGGCAAGATGACGAAACAATCGAGAGCACCAGCCCGATCGATAGCAGGCTGGGTGCCGACACGGCCCAGATCAAAGCATCGGCCCGACGGCATGTGGCACTCGTTGAAGGAAGCACTTCCCAACAAAGCCAGGAAACGCTTGATTTACGGGCAATGCGTCTACGTTCTGTGCACTTTTATTGGGTTCGGGCTTCGGCGGTGTTTTTAGTGCGAAGTCTGTTTTCGCTGTAGGATTATGTTGAGGGTGCTTTTGCTAGCGTTTTTTACGCTCACTTGGTAGTCACGGTCACGCCAGCATTGCCAGCATTACTGGCGTGACGACTGTGCGTGAAGTGTGAAAAAGTACACCGACATTTACGATTTGCCGAACTGCTAATTTTTGCAGGACCCGCCGCCTTCTTTTTTTTTGGATATCACAAGTTGATTCTTTGTGCTGAGTTGGGAGATGGGCACTCACATATTCCCAACATTTCGGGCGCGTGGACGCTATTGATTTTTAGCTATGCATTATTTGTCCCCAACACCTGGCGTCGAGCCTGCATTGGCCATCTGCTGATGGGAGTATGCCCACTGGCGATTATGGGCCTTGCCTATATGTGTTCTGAAAGTTTTGCTGCGCTTTCTTCTATGGGTGTGTTTCAAGGTGTATTTATTGAGCATTCGTTAATTATGCTCCTTGCGGTGGTGACAGCAACGGTGGGCGTGAAGAGTATAGGATCATTACGACGCGAAGTCTTCGTAGCACGCCAGTTAGGTCAGTATTGACTCAAGCAAATGTTGGGGGAGTGGGGGGGATGGGAGAAGTCTATCTGGCAGAATACTAGATGATGAAACGTCCTTGCGCTATTAAAATCATCCGCCCCGAAAAAGCGGGTAATCCTCAAGTGATCGCTCGCTTTGAGCGCAAAGTACGCGCTACTGCCAAGCTCTCGCATTGGCACGCCATCGACATTTACGATTTTGGTCGTACGGAGGATGCGACGTTTTATTATGTCATGGAATTCTTGCCAGGACATAATCTTGGCGAACTCGTCGATGGCCATGGCATCTTGCCGACTGCTAGAATTGTGCATCTTATGACACAGTTCTGTAATGCACTGGCTGAGGCCCATGAGCATGGTCTGGTACATCGCGATATTAAACCGGCAAATATTTTTTGTGCTGACCGGGGTGGACTGTTTGATGTGGCAAAATTACTCGACTTTGGTTTGGCCAAACCGACAACCGATGTTGATGATGTTGGACTGACCCAAGAAGGTTCGATTACAGGTTCTCCCTTATTCATGTCACCTGAGCAGGCCACGGGGAGTGATCAGGTCGATGCCCGCAGCGATATCTATTTATTGGGTGCTGTTATGTACTTTATGGCTACAGGCAAGCCGCCGTTTGTATACGAACAACCTATCAAGGTGATGGTCGCTCATGCCTCAGAGGCACCGCGCCTACTACGGGAACTGAACCCTGAGATCTCAGCGGAGCTTGAAGAAATAATTCTCCGCTATCTAGAAAAAGAGTCCGATGATCGTTTTCAGGATGCCCAGTCCCTGCAAGATATGCTGGCCGGTGTCCCATGTCAGGACGCCTGGTCGAATCACGTGGCAGCCCAATGGTGGAGAGATTATGGTTGTCCCGAGCGTAAGGAGATGGAGAAAGAGGCCTTAGAAATGGCTGCTGTTTAACCAACCGTTTTGTCATCCCCCACTTTCTGTAGAGACCTAATCAGCGTAGAATGGTGGGTCTCGGTTTATTCCTATCCAGAGAATCGTCATTCAAGCAAGTAATCTAAAAAGACCATGACCAACCCAGCGAACCCGCCACAAACACTTTTTCAGAAAATTTGGGACAAGCACGTTGTCCACGACGATGAAGGTCGGCAAACGATTCTCTACATTGACCTTCAATTGGTACACGAAGTGACAAGTCCACAGGCCTTCGAAGGATTGCGTCTGGCAGGACGGACTGTGCGTCAGCCATCACACACTGTTGCAACTGCTGACCATAATGTGCCAACCACGGATCGTAGTTTGCCGATCGTGGACCAGATTTCCAAGCTCCAGATCGACACACTGCGAAAAAATTGCCAGGAATTTGGCATCAAATACTACGATCTTGGCGACCCTCTGCAAGGCATCGTCCATGTGATTGGTCCTGAGTTGGGATACACCCAACCTGGGATGACCATTGTCTGTGGAGATAGCCATACCTCCACGCATGGTGCTTTTGGAGCACTTGCCTTTGGTATCGGTACCAGCGAAGTAGAGCACGTCCTGGCAACACAAACGCTTTTGCAAGACAAGCCACAAACGTTGGAATTGAGAGTTGATGGCGAGCTTCGTGAGGGAGTTACAGCGAAAGACCTGATTCTTTATCTGATTGGCCAGATTACCACCGATGGCGGTACCGGCTATTGTGTGGAATACACGGGAGAAGCCATCCGTAGTCTGACGATGGAGAACCGCATGACGGTTTGCAATATGTCCATCGAAGGAGGTGCCCGGTCCGGCATGATTGCCCCCGACGAGACAACCTTTGAATATCTCCGTGGCCGTCAATTTGTCCCCCAGGATTTCGAAGCTGCGGTCAAGCAATGGCGCCAATTGCCTAGCGATGAGGGAGCCGTTTACGATAAGTCCCTACAATTCAAAGCGGAGGATATTGCACCCCAGGTTACCTGGGGCACAAACCCTGGTTTGGTGGTCTCAGTGGATGCCACGGTACCCAAGCCCTCGGACTACAGCGATCCGACCGAACAAAAGACGGCTGCCAACGCACTGTCGTACATGGGTCTGGAGGGAGGAGAGCGAATCGCCGATCTTCAGCTGGACAGAGTGTTTATCGGTTCGTGTACCAATGCACGGATTGAAGACCTCCGAGCTGCAGCCAAGGTCGCCAAAGGGCAGAAAGTGTCAGGTCATGTGAACGCCATGGTGGTGCCTGGAAGCGGGCAGGTCAAACAGCAAGCAGAAGACGAAGGACTTGATCAGATTTTCAAAGCAGCCGGGTTTGACTGGCGTGAAGCAGGTTGCAGTATGTGTCTGGCTATGAATCCTGATAAGCTTTCGCCTGGAGAACGCTGCGCATCAACCTCAAATAGAAATTTCGAAGGTCGCCAAGGCAAAGGGGGGCGTACGCACCTAGTCTCGCCAGCCATGGCCGCAGCCGCCGCCGTGGCTGGCCATTTTGTGGATATACGCGAGTGGGAGTGAGGAAGGGTATTACGAAACGGTTATTCGAAATGATATTTCTAGAATGTCATTCAAAGAGTAAATTTATTTAAGAATTAAGCATAGGGCTGGCATCGCAGTCACAATTATTATGAAAGCATTTACAACACATACGGGCCTTGTCGTTGCCATGGATCGGGCCAATGTTGATACAGACCAAATCATTCCCAAGCAGTTTCTTAAACGCATCGAACGAACAGGATTCGGTGAGTTTTTGTTTTGGGATTGGGCCAGACTCGACGACGGTTCGCCAAATCCGGATTTTGAGCTCAATCAACCTGAGGCAAAAGGTGCCAGTGTTTTGCTGGCCAGACGAAATTTCGGCTGTGGCTCCAGTCGAGAACATGCTCCTTGGGCATTGGAAGACTACGGATTTCGCGTGGTAATTGCTCCTAGCTTTGCTGACATCTTCTACAACAATTGTTTCAAGAATGGCATGTTGCCAATCAAACTTCCAGAACCGCAAGTCGATGACCTTTTTAGCCGCGCATCGCAGTATCCAAACTACGAACTGACTGCTGACCTCGAGCAGTGCACCCTCAGCGACCAGTACGGTTTTTCGACGACCCTGGAAGTGGATTCAACGCGTCGGCATTGTTTGCTGAATGGCTTGGACGACATCGGACAAACACTGGAGCACGAAGACAAGATTACTGCTTACGAAGCGAATGCTGCCGGGTAAGTGTTTGCTGCCCCCCCCATCATGCACGAGACCGGGTGACAAGGGTACCACATTGCCTTTTTTGGATGTGAGAATTACTGTTGAAGCAAATCTCTAGTGTTTTCGCCTTTCTTGCTCTAGGTTTCCTGCCCTTGCTCGCCTGGGGGCAGCCGAAAGCTAGTACGGTTCCGGTAGCGGACGAGACGGCCAATTTTGAAGTCGAAATCCTACTGCGTGATTTGGATAATCCGAGTGGATTGACGGTCCGATCCAGACGCTCCACTTCGGGGCCATTTGACCTGTTCATGGCTGAGAGTGGCGCAGGCCGCATACTGCAGCTTTCGACGGACAAGCCAGACCGGACGCGAGAAGTGATTACAGGGTTTCGCACGAACCCATTCAATGATCAATTGCCCTATCGTGTGGGACCTCTGAGTTTAGCTTTTTTAACACTACGAAGTAAGTTGATTGTTGGCGACTGCGGCCACCCCAACGGCAATGATCAGCTGAGTGTTTATATCGTTCCCAGTGAGAATGAGCCTCTCGATGCTTCCCAGCGAGATCATTTTGTAGGTGACTTGCGAAATAGTGACGGAGCAGATTCGGGCAGCATCAACTTTTTGGCCATGGTCAAATCTGCCGAAGTCGTTTACTTATCTGTCGGTGGAGATGACGACCAGGGAGTGCTGCTCAAAGCGGGCATCAAAGCCAATCGATTGGCTTACTTGCAACCTTTGCCCATAGAAGGCACATCCCGCCGGGCTGCGAGGGGAGGTATCGCTATGATTCCATCACCTCAACCGCCGTTTCTTGTAGTTGCTGATATTGGTTCCTACAAAAATCCGCATGACAGTGCACTGGAATTCTATATTCTAGCGTCCGGCAAGAAAGCGATGAGTTTACCGACAGGCTTGCACGACATGATGAGTTTGGCATACAGTCCGTCGGGTCAACTCTATGCGGCCGACTTTGCTTGGAGCGATCCGGAGGCAGGCGGTGTCTATCGTTTGGACGATATTCGCATCGAAGGAAGACAAGGTTGCCAGGCTGTTCGGATTGCTTCGGTAACCCATCCCATGACCCTGGCTTTTACTCCGGACGGAACACTATACGTGACGGCGTTTGGGTCGGGAGTCAACAAAAAGCAAGGGACACTGATCAAAATTACCGGAGATTTATGAACTATGCCATCGCGCCGTGAGAAAATCGAATCCATGCTGGCCGAAGATCCTGGTGATGTTTTTCTGCGCTACAGTCTGGCTATGGAACTGGATAAAGCGGGAGAGCATGACGCCAGTCTAGATAAGCTCAATGAACTGAGTTCTGAAATACCTCCCTATGTCCCAGCGTTTTTTATGGCTGCCCAGCAACTCGTACGATTGTCTCGTGTGGAAGAGTCTCGCACAATGCTGCGAGCAGGAATCGAACAAGCACGCCAACAAGGCGACAGTCACGCCGCTGGAGAAATGAGCGAATTCCTGGCATCACTGGGTGAACTGGGTTCCTAAAAGCCTCAAACCTAGTCCAAAACACCCTACTCCAGCACAGCTATTCCAGAACTCTAAAGTTCGCCCAGAGCCCTATAGCCCTCCCCCCCCTTAAAGACCCTGTGGCGATCCGAGCGCAACGGTAACCCCGGAATGTCACGGAGAGTACGTACTACGCCAAGACTTGCCTGCGCCAAGACATTTTATTTCGTCTTTGTCCCACAAGCGGCGGCCACAGCGCAGGAGGTGCAATTGTCGCATCCCCCCTGCCCCATTGCGGCTTCGGTTCCACAACCGGGGCCACAGCCTTCGGCCAGGGTTTGCGCGAATTTACGAAACTGTACTGTCGTTTCATAGGTCGCAGCTAGTTGCTGCGTGTATTTCTCGGCTTCGGCAGGAACTTCGCCAAGAAAATAAAAAAACAGCCCTGTGCCATCCAGAAGATGTTCTACATCCAAGAGAGCAGCTGGAACCTTGTTTTTATTCAAAATCTCAGAGCAGGCAGCAAACGCTTCGTGACGATGCTTGTTGAGCCGTGCCGCCAGCAAATCGTCTTCGACGGTCATCTGACGCAAGATCTGACCTTCAATTGAATTGGCTGCTTCGTGATCGTCGGGTTTGGTACTAGGCTCGGCGACAACCTCGCCAACTTCCAGGCCTCGATGGCTGCGAACGACGACCCGCGAACTCCGCGGATAGCGCACCGAATCCGTTGAGACAAAACGTCCAATTTGTCCAAGTAAGCTGTATCTTATGAGGTGATAACCCATAAAAATCATTGTCGTCTTTTTACGTCTCCCTGCCAAGCGTAATTCAGGTGTGTGGCTGCCATTGAACTGCTAGGTCAAGGCTTGCTTAAAAACCTGGCATGTGGGCTATTTGCTTGAAATCAAGCCACTAAGATACCCCAGCACCAACCAGGCAACTGAGTCCAATCCTTGGTTATGTGGGAGTGTTGTGCCTGCGTTCAAGGCTCAGAAATAACGAGAAATGTGTGAGCGAAATGCAAAGCAAAAGAAATGAATATGGCGAGTTGGGTGCTGGGATGGTAATATCCTGTTTTTACACTTCGAATTAGACAACCGGTATACGAACCTATGGCGAATCCTGAAACACAGACGCAGCAAGCTCCCTTGGATAAGGCACCCTTGGACAATGGAGCTAGTCGTTGGCAATCTTTAGCATCTCGAGTACTGGCTGGAGATTTGCTTTCACGTGAAGAATCGATCGAAATATTGAGCGCCCCGGAAGAGGACCTTCTCGATTTAATGCAGGCCGCGTTTCGTGTTCGTCGACACTATTTTGGCAAGTCCGTGCAACTGTATTATTTGATGAATGCCAAGAGTGGGTTGTGTCCTGAAGACTGTAGCTACTGCTCACAATCCAAAACTTCAGAAGCGGAGATTCCTCGCTATAATTTGCTGCGCAGGGATGATTTACTTGCCGGGGCCCAGGCAGCAGTGGAGCGTCAAGCGAAGACCTACTGCATCGTCATTTCGGCACGTGGTCCTAATGAACGTGAAATGTCCGCTGTTGAACAAATAGTACCCGAGATCAAGGAGAAGTATGGGCTTGATGTTTGTGCCTGTTTGGGACTTTTGACACCCGAGCAAGCAGAGCGTCTTAAAGCGTGCGGTGTTGATCGGGTAAATCATAATCTCAATACGGGTGGCGAATTCTACAGCCAGATTTGTTCCACCCATACCTACCAGGATCGAGTGGATACTCTGCAGGCAGTGCGAAGTGCTGGCATGGAGCTGTGTTCTGGTGGCATTGTTGGAATGGGAGAACAACCGCAGGATGTTGTGGAGATGGCGTTGGATTTAAGAAAGCTAGAGGTTGAATCGATTCCGGTAAACTTTTTGAATCCTATCGAAGGTACCCCGCTAGCAGGTCATGGGGACCTGACGCCAACCTATTGTCTGAAAGTGCTAGCGATGTTTAGGCTGGTCAACCCGAATAGCGAGATCCGAATTGCCGGGGGAAGAGAATTGCACTTACGAAGTCTGCAGGCTCTAGGGCTCTATGCTGCGAATTCATTATTTGTGGGGGATTACCTTACTACCCAGGGGCAGCTACCTCAGGAGGACTACGACATGATTCGTGACCTGGGTTTCGAAGTAACCTCTGAGACAGAGCTAGCAAGCAGTGCTCCCTTGCCAATGCCACAGGCTTGACCTGTGATTCTTGACCTGAGCTTCGTAAAACCCCTATTCTGTTTTGCCGGAAACTCTTTGAAAATCCGTTTATCTTTTTCATGAGTCGCAACCGATACCCATAGGCGGGGGGACAATATTTACCTTGTCTCAATGCGCAGGATGCGACTATGTCTCGATCTAGTGCCATGCTTACGGGAATCACTTTGTCGATTCTCAGTGGAATTCTTATCTCTTCTACACAAGCTCAGGAAGGAAAGTCGGGCGGCAGTTCGCTGATGGATCGACTTACTTCTCTGAGCTCTTCGCCACTCCGCCAGGATGCAGAGCCTCGAAAATCCAATAGCAAAAAGGCTCAGAGTGGCCAAAAGAATCAGAGTGGCCAAAAGTCTCAGGGAGGTTCCTCCCCACGTAGCCAGGGACGCAAATCATCTTCTCAGGCCAGGTCGATCCCGTCACGTACTTCACAGTCCACGGTTCGTCCCAAGGTACAGCTGGGGGACTTGCTTCCCGAAAGTCTGTTTGGAAAGAAGCTTAAAAAGACAAACGCCAAAAGCAACCAGGTTTCAACAAAAAAGCGGACTTCAAGCAAGAG
>PATG01000111.1 GCA_002713555.1 Planctomycetaceae bacterium | reverse complement strand
GCTCGGGCGGAGTTTGTCATTACATTGTCTGCTGAGAGCAACTCTTCTACGACAGTGACGGTTACAGGAAGTGGATCGGTAACATCCAATAACAACCAAGATTCTTTCTCCGCTGGGTTTTCAACCAGCAATCAATTTTCAAACCTGGGAGACTTCGTAAAAAGTTCAGGGCCTAACAACACGACCTATAACTTTCCAGGCTCGCTCACCCTCGCTGGTGGCGGCGATGTGATTAGTTTAACGAGCATATTTATCGACGACGATGGAGGGAATGACGATTTCGGTTTGAGTCCCGCCGGTTCCACCGGTTCATTGTCTGGCAACACTGTATACACCCTGGGTGGGTCTACTACCTTTGGGCTTAGTGGTAACGATACATATGCGGATCTTAACCCTGGAACTTATATTCCTAGCCACGTGTTAAACGGTGGCGGGTGGCAAAATTTCGATCCCAACATCGGTGTTTTTTGGTTTTCGGTAGTCGTCTCCGAGATCACTGCCATCCCCGAGCCCTCAACCGGACTGCTATCCCTCTTAGGCCTGGCTGGCTGCATTCTCTCTCGAAGTCGGCGCAGGAGCGTGCGCGGCTAGCGATCTGCTTTGAACGTTTCGTTTCGGAAAACCTTTACCACTTTTTAACAGAGGAAACCAAGATGCAATATCTAGACCATGTACGATCGCAAATGCAGATCGGACACCGTAATGTTTTGTGCATGAAGTTCAGGAATCTGGCCATTGTTATCATCGCCGCCTTCGCCAGCGCGGGTGTCGTTAATGCGGATGAATTCGCGGTCACGAGCAGCCAGGCTAGTTCTGAACATCCTAATTACTCCCTTTCTGCCCTAACCAACGGCGCCGGCCTCACCGGCACGGGGCACAATGCTAATTATCCAGACATGTGGATGGGTTATGGCGGCATCTCCCATGATGTGACTTTTGGATTCGGCACTACAAAAGGCGTGGAGAGCATCGAAATCTGGAACTATAACCATCCAGGCTCCTTGGACCGTGGAGTCAACAACTTTAACGTGTTGGCCTCCACCGACGGATCCAACTTCTCGATCGTCGACAACTTTGACCTCTCGATAGGCACAGGAGTGGACGGCCTCACCAGTGAGACCTTCACCCTCTCCAGCATAACCAATGCCAGCAATATCCGGATCGAGATCGTCAGCACCCACGGCAACACTAATTTTGTCGGGCTCTCCGAAGTAAAAATCTTCGGCGGCGATCCGGTCGTCCCCGAGCCACACACACTGCTGTTAGCATCGCTGGCCAGCATGGGGCTGACGTTACGCCGGCGCAGGAGCGCGCGCGGCTAGCGATCCGCTTCGAACGTTTCGTTTCGGGAGCACCTTGTCACTTTTCAACATGAGATACCCAATACTTTGCCTGTCCTTTTATCTTTTATCTTGTTTCGGTTATTTGTGAGATGTACGGGTGTTCAAAATGCAGTTCCTGGAGCCATGTACGATGTAGGTACTATAACTTGACATTCCTTTTCTCTTCGGATAAGACAATATCCTGAACAGTGAATCCCCAGCTTTGTTTTTTTCTTGCAAAAAATATTGAAACGAACAATAACCCATGAGTTCTTTGCCATGATTACTTTGTTGCTTGCGATTACTCTTGTTGCTCTTTGGTCCAATGCCGATTTGATGGCTGCCGATGAATCGGAGACTAGCTGGATCAAGATGTTTGATGGCAAAACTCTTACTGGCTGGAAAGCGAACGAAATGCCCGACCAGTGGACCGTTGTGGATGGCTCGATTAAAACTCCGCCAGGACGGAGCCATTTGTTTTATATGGGGCAAGATTTCAAGGATTTTGAATTCCAAGCTGAAATCAAAACAACTCCGGGCAGTAATTCGGGGCTCTATTTTCATACCAAGTGGCAGGACAACAGCTGGCCAATCCATGGTTACGAATCCCAAGTCAACCAAACGCATGCAGACCCCGTTAAATCCGGGAGCCTCTACAATGTCATTAAGCTCTACGATTCGCCCGCTAAGGACGACTCCTGGTACAAACACCGAATCACCGTGCAGGGAAAGAACATCCGTATTCACATCAATGGACAACTCGTCATCGATTACACAGAACCCGTAGGAGTTACAGGAACACGTCGTTTGTCGAGTGGTCTCATTGCCCTGCAGGGGCACGATCCCAAAAGTGTGGTCTACTATAAAAACTTGAAAATTCGACCTCTTGAAAAATCAAAATAGGTGCGTGTCCTTGTCTTTTTCGCACCCAGTCTATTGCCGCCCTGAAGCCTTTCGCTTATTTCGTCAAGAAATTCTCCATCTTGACGACAACCCTGGCCTGTTTCGGGCTGCATTCACCATTGCCCTCCACGAACATCCTGAGGCAAGTCTGGCCGAGGTTGAAACCACCATTGAGAAACTTGCTGACACCGTGAAAAGTCGTGCCGTCTCTTTATCAACGCCGGCCCTGCTAGCCCATTTGCATGACGTCCTTTTTGAAGTCTATGGCTTGCGCGGCAATGTGGAGAACTATTATGATCCCTCGAACAGCTATGTATCCGATGTGCTGCGAACTCGTCTAGGAATCCCCATTTCGCTGGTTCTCATATACAAGCGTGTTGCTGAGTGCCTTGGGCTGGTCGTCCATGGCGTCAATACTCCAGGACACTTCCTAGCAGAAGTCGCCAGTGATCAAGAGCATTCAGATGGACCCATGTATGTCGACCCTTTTTTCGGAGGCAACTTACTCAATCTGGATGAGGTTGCAGATCGAATTGCTCAGGCAACGGGACACCCACCCGCCAAACCCTTACAACTCCAACACGCCACACATCGACAATGGCTAACCCGTATGCTCACCAACCTTCAGGCCGCTTTTGCGGCCCTTGGCCAGGAACGCGATGTCTACGCTATGCAGGAATTGCAAACGCTGCTACAAACCTCCGGCAACAACCCCTCAATGCCAAACTAAAAAAGCAGCGCATGCTTCACTCCTTGCTCTTCCCTCCTCGCTCTTCCCGGATACTTACTTTACTTGGTAGATCTTGGAGCCAGAGGTAATAAAAACGCAACCCAATGCCATGCTTATCCAGAATTGAAATCTAACAAATAGCCATCGATCGCAGTGAGCGCGTCTCCGATGGATTCCCGAATGACTACATCCGCAATTCTATCCAAAGGTGTCGGGTCACGATTGATAATCACCAGATTTCCGCCTTGCTCCTTGGTCTGAACGGGAAGATCGGCAGCTGGAGTCACGACGAGTGAAGAGCCAATCGCCAAGAGAAGATCTGCTTTTTGGCACCATCTGCTGGCTTCGTCGAGTACTTCAGGAAGCAATGACTGACCGAATGAAATCGTGGCATGTTTGAGCCGTCCTGCATCGCAATGGCGACAGAGAGGCACCTTATTGGTGGCAAGAAACTCGGCAACAAGTGAATCGGACACATAGCGCGCACCACAATCCTGACAGGCAATTTGACGCGCTGTGCCATGAAGCTCAAGCACCCTCTGGTTACCGGCATCTTGATGGAGTCCATCAATGTTTTGGGTGACAACTCCATGGAGATAGCCCTCGGTTTCCCAACGGGCAATAACTCGATGCCCCTGATTAGGCTCGGCTGTTGCGAAGGCACGATGTCCTTCAGACTTTTGACGCCAGTACTCGTGGCGCGATTCGGCACTGGCCATAAAATCACTGTAGTCGACTGCACGATATTTTGACCATACACCCTCGGGTGAACGAAAATCGGGTATCCCACTTTCTGTACTCATACCAGCACCAGTAAAGACCGTTAGCCGTTTAGATTGCATAAGCCAGGTAGCAATTCTTTTAGCAGCTTGTGAATCCATACATGTCCTATCGGTTTTACACGTAGGGATTTTTCCTACCTAGACACATGACGACACCCACCCCATGTTAGCCTGTTTCGCCAATCTTCTAAATCCGAGCAGCCTCGAAAGTCGCTTAGTTAACATTTGTAAATATGCTATTGCAGAAACCCGCAAGTAGGATGAGAATAGTGCGCAGTGGGGCAGAAGCTGAAGACCATTCAGCCTGAGCAGGAGCGCTCGGGCGGTCGTAGAATTCGATCTCTATGCTGGAGGCCAGTGTTATGGATTACACGGCCAGATACGATTCTGACTACGAAGATTCGGAGTCCCCTCGAGAAGTTCACAGAAGTCGCCAATGGAAAAAGCGACGGCGCCCACCGCGCAAACATCGAAAACCAGCGCGACCAGCAACCTATATGGGACAGCGTTCGAATACGCGCTATTCACGCTTATAAATGGGTCACGGGTGCAAGTGGGCCATGCCTGTGAGCGGGGACCATTCCGCCATTCTTAAAAATTGCGCACACTGGATCACTGTGTGTAAAATGCCTGCCACCTGGGATAAGCAAGTGTGGTTGGACAAAGGCTGGCTGCCAAGAAAGGACTCCCTGGATGCCTTGATTGCTGCTACTGATCCCTACCAATGATCCCTGCCATCGTATTTCAAGTTGCCTTGGCAGGTGGCGAAGTTTTCTTTTTTCCTGTGGCTTCTGGCTTACGATCCGACTCTCCCTCAAGCGACACATCCACCACAAAATCGTCTCGCAAGAAGTTTCGTCCCAGTAAGGCCAGATAGGTCATATGGGAACGATCATTCAACGATACAAGCACACGTTTTTTCACATCTTTAAGAAGCAGTGTCATTTGGACTATGTATCTTTCTTCTTGTTGTTCAGATGTTTTAATCGTGCTGATATTGATAATTTTTCGCTTGATCCATTCTGTCTCTTGACGGTGGTTCCTGAGTTTGATGCGAATTGTTTTACCAATATTCTCAGACATCTTGGCTGCCTCGTTTTCAATGACCCACTCGTCAACATGCAGCGATGAAGTTGTAGCACCCGTATCGACTCGGGCTTTGAATGCAAGTTCGCTATCTAATTCTTCCACCGTTTCAACGGGGCCTATGATTTGTTTTTTAGCTGCCACCTTCTTGGCAGCAGCCGGATCGTCATGCGCACCCCAGGAATGCATGGGTGTCAGACAAGTAAGTATTCCAAAACAAAAGATCCCTTGAGAACACCATCTCGTGGCGACATATTTCTGCCAGATCTGCATGACTTTTTACTCGAAGTTCTAGTAGGAGACGTCTCGTGTATATGCCAAAGGCACGGATTCAAGAGGATTTGGCCAACCAGCGCAAGATCAGTCCTGCTATTTGCCTTTTAATGCCAGCAACCTGGCAATGCTAGTAGGGACAAAGTTGCTAGCAGTCGCCCTTGGATTCTTTAGGAACCTCTTATAGAGAATTCGATTGAAAGAGCTCTATGCTCTATTCTCACACCATGTAATCCTTTTTCTGCATTTGTTATACTTATGGGCTTGGAGCCCTATTACCCATGAATCCCACATTCTACCATTACGACATCCTGGTGATTGGCGCCGGTCATGCCGGAACCGAAGCGGCGTTGGCTGCTGCGCGTATTGGGGTAAAGACTGCTCTGCTAACGACCAATTGCGACACGGTTGGTCAAATGAGCTGCAATCCGGCAATTGGTGGAGTCGGCAAGGGACAAATCGTGCGTGAGATCGATGCGCTGGGTGGTGCTATGGGGCAGGCTATCGACAGGACGGGCATCCAGTTTCGCATGTTGAATCTTCGTAAGGGGCCTGCAATGCACAGCCCCCGTGCCCAAGCAGATAAAAAAGCCTACCAGATCGAAATCAAACGCATTGTCGAAGAGCAACCCAATCTTTCGCTCCGTCAAGAAGCAGTCGAAGGCCTGCTCATTGAAAAAAGAAAGAGCGGTGGTGGCAATGCAGATCAGCAACACCAGGTTGTGGGTGTGCGGGTACGCGGTGGCGCTGAGTACCGAGCCAAGGCAGTGGTGCTTACCACGGGTACTTTTCTACAAGCTCTCATGCACACTGGTGAAGCAAAAACTGCCGGTGGCCGTGCTGGAGAAGGAACATCACAAGGCATTAGTGGTTCACTCAAACAATTGGGAATCCAATTGGAGCGATTCAAGACGGGCACCCCACCCCGGCTCAATGGCCGTACGATCGATTACTGTAAAACCGAAGTGCAACCGGGAGACCAAAATCCTCAGCCCTTCTCTTTTCTTAATAAGCGAATCGACACGCAGCAAGTACCCTGCTATATCACCTATACGAATGAAGCTGTTCACGAGCTGATCAAGGCCAATCTTGAACGTGCTCCAATGTACAGCGGGCAAATCAATTCCAGCGGCCCCAGATACTGTCCTTCGATTGAAGACAAGGTGGTGCGATTTGCAGACAAGAGACAACATCAACTCTTCCTGGAACCAGAGGGGCTCAAGACTCAGGAAGTTTACGTCAATGGCATCTCGACCAGTCTACCACGGGATGTTCAAGATGCCATGTTTCGGCTCATTCCTGGGTTAGAGTCAGCCGAGATTATGCGATATGGATATGCCGTCGAATACGACTATGCTCCCCCCAATCAGTTGTATCCCAGCCTGGAATCAAAAAAAGCCAGTGGTCTCTACCTGGCGGGACAAATCAATGGTACGACCGGCTACGAAGAAGCAGGGGCACAAGGCTTGCTTGCGGGGGCGAATGCAGCGCTAGCAACGCAAAACCGTGAGCCACTCATTCTGACACGGGATCAAGCCTACATGGGGGTTTTAATCGATGACCTGGTCACTTGCGGCGTCGACGAACCGTACCGTATGTTCACTAGCCGAGCAGAGTATCGACTACTGCTTCGTCATGACAACGCCGACCGACGACTGACCCCACTGGCCCATCAGCTGGGCCTGGTAGGAGAAGATCGAACCCAGCAGGTAGAACAAAAACAAAGCGAAATTGAACGCGTCTGTCAACTGCTGGATATGGCCCACTATGAAGGCTCCCCCCTGTCGAAGTACATTCGACGCCCTGAAGTAGAATGGCCCCAAATCGTCGCCCGTTTACCCGAACTAGCCAGCTTGGATCATGAAGTTTCCCAACAGGTATTATACGACTTGAAATACGCTGGCTACGTAGCACGCCAAAACACGGATGTCGATCGACAAAAACGGCTGGCCGCTAAAAGGATTCCCACAGGATTCGACTACAAAGGGCTGTCCCAATTACGCGCTGAAGCACGTGAAAAATTTGAGCGGATCCAGCCTCTGAACCTCTCTCAGGCAAGCCGTATCAGTGGGATAACACCAGCTGATATCGCCCTTTTGATGGTCCATTTCGATGGCCAAACCAAGTCCAACAAGTGATAGCCAACAGAGGGGGATGAGTCGTAAATCTATTCACTCCCACTCTTTGGGTAAGATCTTGATCTACCCTGGCTACCAAATCTCGATCCCTGCCGTATCCACTAAATCGTGCTGGCTTGCGTGCCATCTTGCAAACCATGAAATAGCCTGAGGTTACAACATTCGAATCAATGTTGACGGCCCAGTTCAGCCCGCTATAATTCCGTCTATTGGCAATCCAGGGGATATTGGCAGACACGGATAGTATTAGCATCTAAAGAAAATCGAATAGATGAGTCGATAGCACGGACTAAGTCGATAGCACGGACTAAGTCAACAATGATGGTTAAGTCATCAACATCAGCTAAGTAATGATTTTCAGATTCTAATGCTAGGAGTTTCAGAATTGCATGCATGCGAAACGCGCATGGGCCAATCGTGCATGGGATGTTCGAGCAGAGTTGATAAGCACCAACATTCCTACCATGACCTACAGGACATACTAATTTAGTCACGCCGTCATCAATCACTGCAGGCTATTCAGCCCATCGAGAGTGGCCCTGCTTGATCAACCATCGGCTAAGGAGAGAGGTGGTTTCAACATGAAGACCGTATTCACCACAGGCGAAGCGGCCAAGATTTGCAAGGTTAGCCAGCAGACAATTATCCGTTGTTTTGACTCTGGTCAGCTCAAGGGTTTTCGTGTGCCAGGCAGCAGATTTCGCCGTATCCCCCGTGAGCAACTCTATACGTTTATGCGCGACAATGGCATCCCAACGGATGCACTGGACAGCGGTCGTCGCAAGGTGCTGGTCGTAGACGACGACGAAGATCTGGTAGAATTGATCTGCGATGCCTTGGAGCGTGATGGAAGGTTGGATGTGCGCAGTGTCAATAACGGCTTTGGCGCTGGAATGATGATCAAAGAATTCCGTCCCGATCTGATTGTACTCGACGTGATGCTCCCAGACATCAATGGCAAAGAAGTTTGCACATTAGTCCGCAGTCAGGCAAACATGGACGACGTACGCATCATTTGTATCTCGGGCATGGTCGAGGCGGATAAGATCCAAGAACTTCATGTCGCCGGTGCAAACGACTTCATGAAAAAGCCCTTCGATGTCGATGAGCTCATTGGTCGTATCTGCCAGCTGATGGAATTGGAACCTACTCCAGCACAATAAGACGGCTTTGTACATCCACTAGTACGCTATCGGACTTGCCAGGAAACGGGCATATTCTTGCTTCGATCGAGGTGGTCGTTTGCCGGTAGGCTATTTGTAACATTGCGAATGGGTCGTATCGCTGCAATGAGTCGTATCGCTGCAAAGGGTCTGGGAACCTGATCCCTGAATCGGATGAAAGCGGGTGACCCCGGATAACTCATACGGTCCGTTGCCAAGTGGTCTCAGCACTTCGACGACTATGCAGGTGCGGGTGAAATATGCGGGTAAGGTCATGCAGGAAGATTTCGAAGCACAGCTTGAACAAGCCAAGCTCGATGCAATGAAAGAGTTGGCTTACGGGGCTAGCCACGAAATTAATAATCCGTTGGCGAACATCTCAGCGCGCGCTCAGTCATTACTGCGTGATGAAGAAAACTCTGAGCGGCGACAGGCTCTCGAAGCCATTCATCAGCAGGCCATGCGTGCCCATGAAATGATCTCGGACCTCATGCTTTTTGCCCGCCCTCCTCAGTTAAATATTCAGGTGATTGATGTCACAGAGTTGCTCCAAAAAGTTGTAGAGAAATTCGCTGCCGAATGTAAAGAACGTGAAATTCACTGCAGACTAAATATCCCTACTGCGGTTGCCCCATATCCAGGAGATCAACAGCAACTGCTTGTGGCAATGTCTGCTCTCTTTGCCAATGCGATTGAAGCGATTGGCACTGGCGGTAATGTGCGTATCTCTCTGGAGAATGACCCCAACTGGATCAAAATTGAAGTCTCTGACACGGGTCCTGGTATTTCGGAAGAGGTGCGAAATCATATCTTCGATCCATTCTATTCAGGGCGAGAAGCGGGACGTGGTTTGGGATTTGGCCTTTCCAAATGCTGGCGTATCGTTACCGACCACGGAGGATCCATCGCAGCAAACAATTGTCCTTCGTCAGGTGCTTGTATGACTGTCACCTTACCAAGGTAGCCTGACAAAGATTTTTAAAAACTTCCTGCCAGAATTTCGTAAAACGCTACGTCTGCTGCACCAAACGTATAAAATAACTGGATTCAAACACATTCTTAGAGATTGCACTTTCACATATTGGCCAAGGATCTGCGATGGGTGGAGTGAACGAAACGGTTCGTACTGTGAATAGTGCTATACGTACGCTTCTATTTGCGATACTGATGATCGCTGCTGGTTTTGCAGGCTGAAAAAGCTATGTGCTCTACAACCAGCCCCATGAAAAACTTGCCAAAATTGAACAGCAACTTGAAAAGGCCCATCTCGACCTGACAAATCGCAACGAGCGCATTGCAAAGCTGAATTCTAATTTGGAAGATAAGACTGCAGAGCTAGAAAAGACAAAAACAGCACTTCGCCTTCTTAAGCTGAGCCATCGCATTGCCCGCCTGAAAGTCCTTGATCAGCAAACCGATCCCGAATCTCAAAAACTTATCTCGATAATCGAGTTCTTCGAAGTCAATAGGGAAGGCGCGCCTATCGATACACAGCGTCAGAAGTTTGAGATCGAGGGAGATCGCGTCTACGTAGAATGCCTGGTTGCAAAATTCGAAGACAAGTACATTGAAGCGGCAGACTTGGATCGGGCGACAGCCATTTGTTCCTTCCAGCGTATTTTTGGTGAGCACCAAAAACCTTCTGAAGGCTATGAACTCGACAAGGTAGGCTCCAGCCCCACGTCCTATGCGCGGGGTGGAAACATTTCTGCCTTTGAGCAGAAAATTTGGGACGATTTTTGGGAAATCGCCAGCGATCGTGAAAAAGCAGCGCAGATTGGCATCCGTGCCGCTCATGCGGATGCTCCCTCTACCCAAGTGCACAAAGGAGTCACTTATGAATTGGAGTTGCGCGCAACGGGTGGATTTGATCTTGTACCACTACCAATGCATGACAAATGATTCTGTGCGTTTCCATGGCACCCCAAGCAGAATAGAATATCCAGACTAGCCGTTGACACACAAGTTTACCTGCAAGTCAAACGTCCGAATCACCCTGGAGCAAATCTTCGCCATAGCCAGGGGGGAAGGGATTCTTCTTTTGTTTGGGAGAAGGGGCAACACGGGGAGATCGCTGTTGGGTCGTTTCTTCAGATTCGTCTCCTCCAAATTGCTGGACCCAATAGGCTATATCCTGGGGGCTCAAGGCTCCAATGGGCTTTTCCGGAAGCGATTTCATCTGCTGCTGACGAGCCTGTACGCGACGCTTCCACAAATCAGAATACCACAATTGGCTATCGATCCATTTGGCACCTCCCCGCCGCGCAGCCCGCTGGACTCGGTGGTCACTCGATACGACCAACAAGGAACGTGTGGCTGGATGTCTCTCGATCAACTCTTCTATCAAAGCATCCGCATCCGGATAATTGCGTGCATAGCGAACTATGATTTGCTCGTAGGTCACAGTTCCAGGCAAACCGGGTGGAGCTTGTGCCGCATCAAAAACGATCACTGTTTCACGACGTTCTTTTACTTCGAGGGCCGACCCTAAAAAGGCTAGTAAGGCCTCACGAGACTGTTGAAAATTCCCAGGCTCGGCGCCAAAGATATCTGTGGCATGCAGGAGATTGTAGCCATCTATGATTAAGGGCATGGGCTAAAGTAAAAAAAGTTCAATTGGCTATACTGGACCAGAACAAGATGAAATAACTGGACTAACGAGGAGGCTGCGTTGCCCAGGTGTCGTCTTCGTTGTATTGGTGCTGTTCGCTGTACTCCTGATGAAAAAAACGGGAAATCTGGTGGTCGACCCCAAACACCGAAGCAAGCAATGCTGCACGAATCCACATTCCATTACGTGCTTGCCTGAAGTACATGGCCCGCGGGTCATTATCAATCTCTGGCGGGATCTCGCCAAAGTGCTGGTCGCGTGGGAAAGGATGCAGAATAGGCGCATAGTCTCTCATCTGAGCTAGCAAATTACGATTCAATTTATACTGTGAAAGATCAATTTGATCGAACTTCGCTGATTCAGCTGGGCTATTGTGCTCTTTCTGAATCCTGGTCATGTAAAGGGCATCCAATTTTCCGATGACCGGCACCCCCCCGACTTTTTCATCAAAAGTTTTGACTTCATGTATTTCGACACCCCGATCAAGCAAACGGTTTCGCAAATCCTCTCGCAAGGCAAGTGTCGGATCGTCGGGAGCAATAAAAACGAGTTGCACGTTCTCGTAATTTGCCAGCAAGCTGGCCAGGGAACGAACCGTACGACCTCGTCCAATATCGCCGCAAAAGCCATACGTCTTATTTGCCAATCCTGCCGTTAATTGAGGGTGTTCAATCCGCAATTCTTCCAGCCGTGATGTGGTTGTCGAATCTTTCACATCCGCAAACTGAAAAGTTCTTTGCAAAGTGTATATGTCGAGAAGCGCCTGCGTCGGATGTTCATCAGCTCCAGAACCAGCATTAATAATTGGGACACTCCGATTCCCCGACGCCTCCAAATCATTCATCAGGTATGCACACGATTCGGCCAAGCGGGCAAGTTTGCTACGCATGATGATCAGATCAAAATAACTGCTGAACATCCGAATCGAATCGAAGCGAGTTTCACCCTTGGTCTCAGACGACGTAGAAGGATCCCGTACTTCGTTGCAGGTAATCCCCAATATCTGGCAAGCCGACATGAACGACAAGAATGTACGCGTTGAAGGCTGAGTGAAGTAAAGCATCGCCCGTTTATGGTGGAGCAACTTGATCAAAAAATCCTGACCACTACGATGCTTCGAAAGCATCCGGATTTTGTCTGCCGTACCGGCCAGATCTTCCAACATATCGACTGTAAACTGTCCACTGAACAGAACATGCCGCAGGCGCTGCTCCCGCTCGAACTCTGGCAACTTCATTTTGACGGGACGCGAAATGCGTGACTCATAAAGGAGCAAGTCACGTTCATCCTGAGTGAGAGCTCGATCGGCATTTGGTTCGGTCGGCATAGGGCCTAATCCTTAGATTAGCGGGGGGCGGCAGGCACATGAGTTATCGCATACCAGGAGAATGTTGGTCAAGCGATGGGAGCAACCTAGAACTTCTGCCAACAGGTATTTGCAGGCCGGAAATCCTTGCACTCGAGAGATGTGCCTGTTTTTCCGCAGGGGGGAATAGCTGGTTACTCGTTGCTGCCCCCTATTTATTGCTTCCGTACCTGCAGTGGCCTAGCCTATTGCTTTCTCACGCAAAAAAACCGGCTGGTCTTCACTGGAGTGCTTGGCGCTGTAGCGGTATCCAGCGGTGCGAAATTTCTTGATTCCACTCAAATCGTCTATCCTGTTGCGGACCATATGTTGTGTCATCATTCCTCGCGCTTTTTTGGCAAAAAAGCTCAAAACTTTGTACTGGTCGCCTTTGCGATCTTTGAATACAGGTGTGATCACACGGCATGGAAACGAAGTCGTGCGGGCTGCTCGAAAATACTCTCCTGAAGCCAGATTGACCAGGATATCATCCCCCTGCTCTGCCAGGGCCTTTTGGATTTTTTTGGCAATCTGATCCTGCCAGAAATCGTATAGTGTTTTGCCGTGATCACCAGAAAGTCGAGTGCCCATCTCCAAGCGATAGGGTTGTATTAAGTCGAGTGGTCGCAACAGACCATAGAGTCCTGAAAGAATCCTCAAATGTGCTTGCGCAAATTCAAAATCTTCTTCTGTAAAATCTTCGGCAGCAAGCCCTTGGTAGACATCCCCTCGAAAGGCGAGCACCGCTGGCTTGGTACCCTTGGCATCGTATTTTTGCTTCCAGCTCTGAACGTAGGCATGCACAGTTTCTGCAATTGCATCACTAGTGCCCATAAGCTTACCAAGCTGTTGGGGTGACAACTTACGTAAAATCCGGACCAGTTTTTTTGACTGCGTCAACAGTTCGGGTTGAGTCGTCTGGCAAACTGTTTGCTGAGACGAAAAGTCGAGCGTCTTGGCAGGAGAAACAACAATTAGCATAAGTTCTTCTTCACTCCGAAACACGCCATCGCGATTGGAACAACCACATCATTGCCAACAATAAGCACAGATTGTAGACCATGGTAAATCCCAGATAACCCCAAAACACGGCCACTTTGGCTGGCACAGCACTGGTTACGGTAGTGAATTTAAGGGGCATATTAAATACAGCGGAGAAAGGGCTACTAATACTCGTTAGTTGGGCAATCGTAGTGGCCTGACCACTGTCTAGAAAAGTATCGACAAAAACCTGCCCCGCAACAGGGCCCAAAAAAAGCGTCAGGATGATTAAATAAGTTGCCATCAGACTGGTTGAACTTTTGTAGAACAACGAAGAACAAAATAAGGCTGTCATCGCAGTGGTCACACAGGTAAAAGCCACGACCAGAAAAAAACCACCCATGGTTGGTAGATTATTCCAATACTCAAGGGGCATAATGCAGGCCAAAATGACAGGCCACATCAAAAATAAAGTAAGCACACTCGACACGCGCAAGCCAGACAAAAGTTTTCCCCACAACATTTGCCAAGGTGTGATTAAAGTTGTCAGCAACATGTCGAGCGTTTGACGCTCTCGTTCGCTTGTGACACTACTGGCAGAAAACACAGGACCCACCAACATGTTGAATAGCAGCACGTACGATATGTACCAGGGAACCAGGTGCTGTTTGAGAAATAGACAAACGGCCATAACCAGCAAGGCAATACCCATACTGATTTGAATCACCAGCCGGAGCATGAGTGTGCCCTGGCTAAAAATCTCACTGCGAACTTCTTTGTCGTAAATCGGATTGGCTCCATCCGGCAAAAACGTCGTACGCTTTGGCGGCGCGAACAAGCGGTCCGGAAAATCTTCTCGGTTTATGTACAGTCCGACAGCTTCCTTAGCCTCGGTTTCAAGATCAACAACTTGCTTTCCCTCAGAACCTAATTCGGGAGAACGGATCAACTTACGGCAAGTGTCTGCCCACAATAGCGTACCAACAGAAAGACAAGCCAAGGGCACGACTGTCATCACCACCAACAAACGTGCTTCTCCCAATTGCTCCATCGCCTGCCAGATGAACACCCCTACGAGAGCCAAAGGCAGGATCAATAAATAAGAAACCACCAGCGATGCCGAAGTCCTGACAAAATGGCTACTGCACCATAGGCTTATCATCCCGAAGAGACTAATTGAAAAAATCATCGCCACATAGGCGGCCAATACCTCAAAATAAAATACGCCTCCCAGGGGCAGGCAGAGCATAACAATCGGTAGCGAACAGATCATTAACTGGGCCAAAGGCGTCAAAGACGCCGCCAACTTGCCCAGTACAATTGCTCCTGGCCGGATGGGACTGGCCATCAGCATTTCGAAACTCTCGCGTTCTTTCTCACCTGTAATCGCACCGGCGGCAAAACTGGGTGCCATCAGGGACATCAATAGGTATTGTCCCAGAAAGAATAAGCTGACGAGAGGCTTTGCCTGTTCCGAATCCACCATATCAACGCGCTGGGCATCCGGCCACGCTGCGTAAACGAGCAATCCCAAAAACGACAAATAAGCCGCCAAGAGAACAAACCCCTTCGAAGATCGAAGATTCGAAACAAGCTCACTCTGCAGTACGGGGTTTTCAAAAAGAAACATTTCAAAGCGAGGCGTTACCCGCCCTCCCCCGTCTTCGGGGGAGGGGGGAGAAACAGCGGAGGGGGCTTTGGGGTTTTAAACAGGCTCTAAAATCTAAACGTGTCATTCTTCGATTCAAGACACTCTTAACAAACATCGACTTCCACTCACCAGGGTGCTTAATACTTTCTGGGTCTCACCTTCCCCAACACGCGACTGGGCAAGCCATGAAGTCTTAAGAATCCTTCTGCGTCGGATTGGTCGTACGAGCCACCCCCTTCCATACTGGCGACTTCAGCATCGTAGAGACTGTGGGGGCTTTTGCGCCCATGGATCATAATGTTGCCTTTGTAGAGGCCCAATGTGACATCTCCTGTTACCGGCTTTTGGATTTCATGAATGAAGGCCAGGAGGGCATCCATTTTGGGTACGAACCAAAAACCGTAGTACACCATCTCGGCCACTTCGGGGGCCAGGCGATCGCGAAGATGGACCGTGTCGCGATCCAGAGTAAGTTGCTCCAGAGACAGGTGGGCCGCATAGAGCGCGGTCATACCAGGTGCCTCGTACACCCCACGACTTTTCATGCCAACAAAACGATTTTCGACAATGTCGATGCGGCCAATACCATTACGGCCCGCAATTTCATTCATCGTTTCGACCATTTCTAAGGCACTCTTGGGCTGCCCGTTGACCGCCACCGGTATGCCGCTCTCAAAACTTACCGTAACTTCCTCGACCTTGTCAGGAGCCTCTTGGGGAGAGACGCCCATTCCAAAATCTACCAGGGCTACCCCGTTGACATCCGGATCTTCCAACTCACCCGCTTCGTAACTGATATGCAAACAATTTTCGTCGCTACTGTAAGGTTTGGCGATCGATGCCTTGACGGGTATTTTTTTTGCGTCGCAGTAGTCAATCATCTCGGTCCGACCAGGAAATTGCTGGCGGAATTTTTCGATCCGCCAGGGTGCAATCATTTTCACACTCGGCTCAAGTGCTTCGGCTGCCAACTGAAAACGACACTGGTCGTTGCCTTTTCCGGTTGCACCATGGGCATACGCTTCGGCTCCCACTTCGCGAGCAACCTGCAGACAGACTTTCGAAATGAGCGGCCGAGCTATTGAAGTCCCCAGGAGATAAATACCTTCGTACTTGGCTTGCCACTGCAAAACGGGAAAAGCGTACTCACGGCACAATTCTTCACGAGCATCAATTAACTGTGATGATAGAGCACCATGGTCGCGTGCCTTTTGCAAAATGGCCTCTCGGTCCTCGCAAGGCTGTCCCAAATCAACATAAACCGCATGTATGTCGTATCCTTCGTCTTGAAGCCAACCAAGGATAACGGAGGTATCTAACCCTCCCGAATACGCGAGCACACAACTGGGCATAATTTCCATCCACTCCGTCAAATAAATACTTTAAAATCCGACCTGGAGGCCAGACACCAGAAGACCATTGTGGTTCGCCAGGCAGTCCCTGACAAGCGGGCAGAATACGGCTGCTGTCTCTCGCGGCAAGATGACGGAGATCCCCTGGAGCGTGCCCATGCTTAATCCTTGGCATCCGACAGCTCTGCAAGCCGCATATTCTTGAACCGCAGGTCGGTTGTGGGATCGTGGCCCTGCAGGGCCAGAGTACCTGGCTCCAGACGTAATCCCTTCCGCGGATTTTCGTGGGGTGCACGCGTGTCGGTCCAATCGCTTACCTGGGTGCCATTGACCCAAGCAGCCATATGAGGGCCGTCGGCTGCCAGCGTTATCGTAAACCATTGGCGGTCCTGGGCCACGATGCGGCGTGCATTCTGGCGGCGAAAAATCCCGCCCGTTCCACAATCTTGAGGTTGGGTAGGGTCGCCGTCGACCTTACCGTTATGAATCTGGCATTCGTACCCCATCATAAAATCACGTGGAATACAACGAAAAAAAATACCCGAATTGAGCGCATCGCCATTAATATAACAATCTGTCTGCAAGACAAAGTCAGCAAAGCTCGCTTTGCTCTCGATTTGGCCACGTCCATCTAGCACGCGCAGCTCACCCGCAGGCGTCACTTCAAACCGACTGGCTTCAGCCCGCTCCGTATTCCAACCTGTCAGGTCTTTGCCGTTCAGCAGGGGCTTCGTGCCCAGAGGTTTAAGTCGAATATTGCGAAAAGCAATTTCGCCTTCTCGAAACTGCAGTCCTATGTAACCCGCTAATCGAGGTTGTGGATCAATGTATTCATGAAACAGATGGCCATCGCATTGAATGCGCACCTTGTTTCTCATCATCGTGATATCAAAAACGTGCCAGTGGCCGTCCCAGGTATCCAGCACTTCTATATCTTGTAAGACATTAGGTGGTGGATAGGACGTCCAAGGCAAATCGGACTCCCACTTTTTACGACCGACGAGCGCGCCTGTCGGAAATGGATTGTCGGCAGGGGCAATATTGACTTCGTAGCAGTCGTGGGTGGGATTTTTTGGGTTCAGCAAACTCCGCAAAAAAATGCCGCTATTGGTCGTTGCTGGTGCTTTGAATTCTAGGTGCAACTCGTAGTCGGCAAACTGGCTGGTGCTCATCAGCCAACCCGCTTTGCCCTCGGATGCTTGAATGGCGCCTTCTCGAACTTGCCAATCCACGTCGCTGGTCGGTTTCCATCCAAAGAGTGTTTCGCCGTCGAATAGCGATATCCAGCCTGCAGCGATTTGCTCTGGTGTCAGCCGATTCTCTACTGCCGTGGTTGAGTCAATAAAAGTGGTTGAGGAGACAAAAATCGACGACAGCAAGAACGTGAGGAGCATGCGCATAGGGTGACCTGAATGAAATGGCTCTACGTATTTGACAAATCCTACAAATGATACCAGGAAGAAAGCACAAATGGTATTCGTGCTGGTTGATGCCCTATGCTGCGGAAATCTCCAGGCGCACCTCAAAAGGACACTCGGTTTCGCTGGTGGGTGTGCCCCCGGCGAGTTCGATCGCCAGGCGATTGTGGAGAGAGATGAATTCGGTAATGTCGAATTCTCCTCCCTGCTCGGCAACCAATAGTCGGTCACCAAGCAGCACCCTGGCCGATTCGGGCAGCCCATCTATCACCAGCAGGGCTTTCTCACGCGGTTGCATTCCGGCGGGCCAATTGAAGGGGCGAGACCAGCAAACACCCACTGAGGTGGAATCACATTGCCGAGGGTGTCGCAGACGGATGGTGTGCATAGAAGGGACAAGATGAAGAAGCGCGTTGTGAAAAAGAATAGGGTACTTTCGAAACTCACAACTAGTCTGAAAAATTCTTTGTGACAGTTGCTTCGCGAATCTGACGGGTGTCACGCTCGTAGATACGGAATTTGACTTGCATACCGCTTAAGGGCACATCGTAGGGAGGAGACGTTTCACGTTCTCCAACATCGTCAGTGCCATTGATGGCAACAGGGACCGGGGGTGTGTTTGG
>PATG01000110.1 GCA_002713555.1 Planctomycetaceae bacterium | reverse complement strand
TGAATACTGTTGGAAACACCCCGTGATGTAATGGTTGCACCAGACAGACCATCCACTTCATGGGATGCGTGAACGGCTTCAGGGTTCACCTGCCCTTTGATTATCTGAAAGTCCACATTCCAGGATTCGTCAAAAACCAGTTTATTGGGCCACAAATCTTTCCATTCCTGATTATCTACCTCGCCACCTAAACCGGGTGTTTCTTTATGCTCATAAAAAGTAATGCCTCGCACCGTACGGGTGTCACTGTCCAAGGCAAGAAAACCGTAGAGCGTTGACCACAATCCTTTGCCGTAGATAGGCAACACATGGAGATCGACATTCTCGTCCTGCAGAAATTGATAAACAAAAGCATACTTTTCTCGACGCGAAATTCCTAAAGTGGGCCCCTCTGTACTGACCGGTTGACTCAAGGCAGTCGATTTGGCAGCTTTTTTGGGGTCGTAAACTGCTGGATCTATGCCCGTTGTCTCGACGTCCACGGGTTCGCCCGTGCTCAGATCGACGAGGATACGCTTCACTTTGGTCTCATCTTCGAAAAACCCAACCACATCCTCCGCCGCCATGCTTTCCACATCCACACCAGCAGCAATGAGTACATTGCGCTGCTGATCGAGTTTTTTATTGGCATCTTGCAGAGGCCTCAATAGCACAGCAGCGCTCGAGACGATGACCGAGCAAGCCACACATAAGATGGTTGCCACAAGAAGCGTTCTGACGAAGGAATCACGCTGCATAACGAGCCATCCTCCGTTTGATATTGGCTTGTATGACGTAGTAATCAATGAGGGGAGCCATCACATTGCCAAACAGAATGGCCAGCATAATGCCCTCCGGAAACGCAGGATTGATAACCCGTACCAGCACTGTCATGACGCCAATCAGCACACCATAGACCCAACGACCAATATTGGTCATGGCAGCCGAAACAGGATCGGTAGCCATAAACACGGCTCCGAATGCAAAGCCACCAATCACCAAATGCCAGTGGGGCTCCAAGTGGACGAGTGCATTCTCGCTACCCGCACGACTCAGCCACAACAGGCCACTCATTCCTACTCTGCCCAACACGCAGCCAACCATAATGCGCAACGAACCAACCCCCACGGCTATCAGGAGTGCCGCACCAAACAAGCAAGCCAGCGCTGAGGTTTCGCCCATGGAACCTTGGGTGTACCCGATAAAACAATCCCACCAGCTAAGATCGGTAAGTGCTGTGACGGAAGGGGCAGCACCGTCTACCTTCGCGGCTGCCAATGCGCCCAGCGGGGTCGCACCCGTGATGCCATCGGCAGCAGCCCACACACCCTCTCCCCAGCGGTTCGTTTCGCTGGAGATCTCTGAAGCGTAGGCAAAATAGAGAAAAGCTCTGGCTGTCAGTGCCGGATTCAAAAAGTTCTTGCCAGTTCCGCCAAAAATCTCCTTACCAATCACCACACCAAAAGAGATACCCAAAGCAACCTGCCAAAGAGGAATTGTGGGAGGCAGTGTGAGGGGAAATAAAGCTCCCGTGACCAGAAATCCTTCGTTGATTTCGTGCCCTCGCACCATGGCAAATAACATTTCCCACAACCCACCCACAGTCATTGTGACTAAATAGACGGGCAAGAAATACAAAGCCCCCAGCACAAAGTTATCCAAAAAGCTGTTCGGGTCATTCCCCAGACCGAGAGCGGCCAGCACCGGATCGCGCCAGCTTTCCAGATGCGTACCCAGCTGATTGGCAACGGCAATATTGGACTGGTAGCCCGTATTGTGCAGCGCCATAAAAAAACATGGGCCCAGCGCAACAACCACCAAAGACATCATCCGCTTGAGATCCATGCCATCACGGACATGAGAAGCATTACGTGTAATGTCAGGTGGCGTGTAGAGGAATGTATCGATTGCCTCGTACAAAGGATACAAACGCTCAAGGCGCCCCCCCTTTGCAAATGTGGGATGCAATCGATCTAGTAGCTTACGCAGCACTGCAATCTTTCGGTTCCACACGGAATCCAGCAGAGAATCCTGAAGCGTCTTTTATGCAGACACCCGTTTCTCCACCTCTCCGTGCTAAATTATTTTTTGTACTCGTTAAATAAACGACTCTCAAAAACTGGCAACGAATTAGCCCTCCTGCTCAATCGTGGTCAGGTTTTGCCTGAGCAGTGGACCGTATTCGTATTTGCCCGGACAAACAAAAGTACACAAGGCGAGATCCTCCTCGTCGAGCTCCAATACACCCAATTGCTGAGCGTACTCCGTGTCGCCCGTAACGAGCGCTTTCAGGAGTGGTGTCGCAACTATATCCAAGGGCATCACCTGTTCGTACATTCCAATCGGTATGATTGCCCGCGGGCTCCCCGATGTGCTTGTGTTGAATGGGAAACGTCGGGTATCACCGCTACTTTTAGTCCAAGACGAAGAAAATATCCGGCGAATCGAAAACTTTTCACTACCTGGTGTCATCCATCCCAGAAATTCTCGCTGCCCACCTTCGGCAAGGATCGAAATTTGGTTGTGGTACCGGCCCAAAAAGTCCACCGGCTCAACACTGTGCCTGCCAGACAAAACAGAACCGTAGATCACTCGAGCCGTCTGTCCTGCGGCAAGTCCATATTCTTTGTCGGTCAACTCTGCAATCGAGGCACCGAGTCTTGTACGTAGGAGACGTGGTTTGGTAACGATGGGACCCGCTAATGAAATAACCCGGTCGGTTAATATCTTGCCGGTTATGAATAAATGACCGATGGCCAAGACATCCTGGTAACCAATATGCCAGACACTCTTGTCCTGGCAGACAGGCTCCAATAGATGCATATGGGTGCCCACCAACCCAGCCGGGTGTGGTCCATCGAAGGCATAAAACTTTGCGGGAGTTTTGTCTTCTCCAGGTATTTCTGCCCCCGCCTTGCGGCATACATTTACCAGACCCTCGGTCAGAGTGCTGAGAACTTCCAGCCCAGCGATGAAGTTGGCCGGCGACTGTGCCAAAATGACTGCCGGGTCGGCTGCGAGCGGATTGGTATCAATCGCAGTAACAAAGATCGCTTTGGGGACTGCGTCGAGTGTGGGGACACGACTGTAGGGTCGTGTTCGAAACGCCGTCCACAGTCCTGCAGACACCAACTGTTCACAAACTTGTCGACGATCAAGCTGTGCCAGGTTTTGATCTGGATAGCTGGTGAAAGTTTCTTGCTCGGAGTTTTCTCCCTCTGCATCAACCTCAATCACAAGCGATTCAAATTTGCGCTTGGCACCTCGATTCACTCCCCGGACTGTGCCCGTTGCAGGTGCCGTGTATTGAACACCGGGCGTCTTCTTGTCGGAAAAGACAACTTGTCCCAACTTGACCCGATCTCCTTCGGCAACATGCATCGTTGGCTTCATGCCGATATAGTCGTCCCCCAGTAAGGCCACATGGCGTACCGAGGGCCCCGCTGATATAGACTGTTCAGGTCCACCCAGGATGGGCAAATCCAGTCCTCTGCTAATACGGGTAACGCTCGTCATGGTGGCCTGAAAAAGGGAGAATATTGGAATTTGGCACTACCCAGAGGGTTCCGAAAGTCGGACGCCTGCCCATGGCATCGTCAGGGGGATCGCCTAGGCTTGTGAATTTTTTCACAAATAACGTTACAAGTCAATAACGTACTATCAGCTCAGGGTTTGGGTAAGACAGCAAAATCGGGGCAAAACTGATATTTTCCAGTGCCCTGCTAGCTGGGCCAGGAAAGACCTGGACCCTTAATTGCATTGCTTGCTGGGACATTCCGCCCGTTGACCCTTATCAGCAAGCAGCGCTATACTCTCCGCTTTGGCATCCACTGGCCACCCAACATATTAAGGTTCTTCATGAAAATCCACGAGTTCCAAGCCAAGCAGTTGCTGCGTGAGGCCCAGATTGCGGTACCCGACAGTATTGTCGCCGCATCCGGGGCTGAGGCCGCGGCCGCTTTCGAAAAACTTGGGGGTTCCCTTGCTGTCGTCAAAGCACAAATCCACGCAGGTGGTCGCGGCAAAGGAACCATTAAAACCAATCCCGACCAACGAGGTGTGCAGCTCGTCAAATCGGCAACAGAAGCCGCCACCGTCGCTGAAAACTTGCTTGGCAAGGCCTTGGTAACTGTCCAAACGGGCCCAGAAGGCAAAACGGTTCAGCAGGTTCTTGTTGAAGCAGGGTGCGATATCGCCCGTGAGTTGTATTTGGGAATTGTGATCGACCGTGCTTGTGGGTTACCAGTCCTGATGGTCTCCAGTGAGGGAGGGGTAAACATCGAAGAGGTCGCCGCCACGAATCCGGAATTGATCTTTAAAGAATCATTCCATCCAGACAAAGGCCTTCAGCCGGAACAGGTTGTACAGCTCTGCCAAAAGCTGAACATAACAGGCGATAGTGTTTCGTCGGCAGAGCGATTTATGACCTCGCTCTGCAAACTGTTCGTGGAACTCGACTGCTCAATCGCCGAGATCAATCCACTGGTAGTTACGGGCAAAGGTGAGATTCTGGCGCTGGATGCAAAAATCAATTTTGACGACAATGGTCTGTTTCGGCATAAAGAGTTGCTGGAGCTTCGCGACCTGAGCGAAGAAGACCCAGCCGAAGTCCGAGCGAGCCAGGCGGACTTAAGCTATGTGCAACTCGCAGGCAATATTGGATGCCTGGTCAATGGCGCCGGCCTAGCCATGAGCACCATGGATCTGATTAAATTGCATGGTGGTGAACCGGCCAACTTCCTGGACGTTGGCGGAAGCGCCAAAGTCGAACAGGTTACCGAGGCATTTCGCATCTTGCTCAGCGACAAAAATGTGAAAGCCGTGTTAGTCAATATCTTCGGCGGCATCATGCGTTGCACCACAATCGCCAATGCGGTGCTCGAAGCCTACAAGCAAGTGGGCTTCAACGTCCCCCTGGTTGTGAGACTGGAGGGTACCGAAGTGGAAGAAGGGCGAAAAATCCTGGCTGAGAGCGATGTCGACATACTATCTGCCACCGATCTGACAGACGCTGCCAACAAAGTTGTTGCAGCAGCTTCTTAATACCCATTTAAACCGCCAACGCTTTAGGACCAAAAAGCCAAGAATTCAAGATCTTCTGTGCTTCAGCCCAAAGTGTCGAATCAAGAAATAGAACTATGAGTATCCTGATCAATAAAGCAACCAAAGTCGTCTGCCAAGGAATTACGGGACGTGCTGGCGAATTCCATAGCAAGAACTGCATTGAATATGGCACACAGCTTGTCGCTGGTGTCACCCCCGGCAAGGGCGGACAAGAGGTGCTGGGGGTCCCCGTTTACAACACCGTCAACGAAGCTGTTGAGAAGCAAGGTGTGGACGCCAGCATGATCTTTGTGCCTCCCGCGTTTACTGCCGGAGCCATTCTGGAAGCCGTAGAGGCAGGCATCAAGACGATCGTCGCCATCACGGAAGGTGTGCCCGTGCTCGATATGGTACGCGTCTACGATCGCATCAAAGATCTCGATGACGTGCATCTCATCGGTCCCAATTGCCCAGGTGTGATCACCTCAGACGAATGCAAAATTGGCATCATGCCAGGATACATCCACAAACGGGGGAACGTCGGTGTGATGAGTCGTAGTGGCACACTCACTTACGAGGCGGTCTGGCAACTTTCAGAAGTCGGGCTCGGCCAGTCAACATGCGTGGGGCTGGGTGGCGACCCAATCGTAGGAACCTCATTCATCGATCTTCTAAAAATGTACCAGGAAGACGATCAAACCGAAGCAATCATCATGATTGGCGAGATCGGAGGTACGGCAGAAGAAGAAGCGGCAGCCTTTGTGAAGGAACACGTTACCAAACCGGTCGCAGCCTTCATCGCAGGGCGCACCGCCCCACCCGGTAAACGCATGGGCCATGCGGGCGCCATCATTTCAGGAGGCAAAGGCACAGCTGCCGAAAAAATAGCGGCCCTGGAAGATGCCGGTATTGAAGTGGCTCAGAGCCCAGCCGATATGGGTACCGCGATTCAGCGGGCGATGAAGTAGCAAAGGTGCGAGGCTTAAGCGCATTGAGCCTTACCTAGAACGCCTTCCCTAGCCCCCTGTAGGGAACGCCCTCTGTGGCGTTCCGAGCGCAACAGTAAGAGGCCGGAATAGTACGGAGGCACAATCCCAAGCAGCCTGCAGGGTGTAGAGCGGCGTAACGCACCCTACGACTTAGTCATTGGGCCTTTCTATCCAGGCTGGCTCAATACGTTAGTCCCACTCGCATGAAAAGCGAGTCTTTCAAGGATACGTCGGGGGTTGCGCTGGTAAACTGCAGCTCTCTGGCAAAAACATAGCCGGCCTCGAACCTTCTGCTCCATCCCCCAATGATTTTGCGTTCGTAGCCTGCGAGAATACGATAGTCGTTATACGTTATTACGTCTTGCATCTGCGCAAGTGGTCGGCGTATCGACCAGACACCGCCTCCCAACTCACCACCCAAGTAGATCCAGCGCTGGTCATCGGATTGCACATTAGCATCCGGCAAGCGCCAGGCCACGCGTGGACGAGGCAAGATAGCCTCCCATTTCGTATCGGGATCGGGTTGGTAGATCAATCCAGCTGCCGGAATAATCCGCAGCCCTTCTCGATTCAAATAGACCACACCAACTATCCACTTTTTACCTGGTGTTTTTTCGTAAACCGCGAAGGCCTGTCCTGTGATGCGAAAGGCATCTGCGTCCCCCGAATCGAAATCGCTGTACTGACCAAATGTTATTGCTGCCATCATGGCCCAAGGACCTTGGCCAAAACGTCGCAAATGGCGAAATTCAACATCGGCATCATAAACTTGCCCCGGCAGTTCGGGTGCCACGGGACCATCGAGTGCATGGATTGCAAAACGTGGCGTAATTAAAAGCGGAGTGTCGCGGCGTAAAAAAGGCAAGCCAAACACAGCGCCTGCTTCCAGGTCCCCCCACCCCAGGCTGTCACTGGCCAACTGGGGCATCCAGGCACCCGTCATGAAAAGTTTTTGAAACATGCCACCCCGTGTCCCGGGCGGCAATTGGACAGGGGCGGCTGAGACTTCGACCTGGCAGTCCTGACAGGCATTATCCCACGTTTCCTGAATCAGCACGGGCGTCCCCAGGGGAACTGCCATTGCATCCAGCATGATCGGTGTTTCATGCCCCCCAGGCTGGACGAATAACACGCTAGGCTGATAGGGCACACTCTCCTGAATTTGCCTCCCGCCCCATGTGTTGGCAGTTTGCAGGTAAAGTGGTTGAGCTATCTGGCCCTGCCCTAAAACGACACCTTTGCCCAATAGAACCCATGCCAATAGTAGCGTGTACCTCCAGCACATCCGGGGCACCCCGATCCAAGTTAGAAGTCGACTCCGGCTCGCACCATGACCGTATCATCAAGACTCAATTTGGGTGGCGCACCCGTTCGATCGTAAAGAATTTCGCGATCGAAGACATAACCAATTTCGACATGCCCCCGCGCCTGCGATTGAGTTTCCCATTCGATGCCATAGATTATTCGAATGTCGTTGTAGTCGATGTCATCCGAAACTCCCCCCAGCCCTTGAACCGTCCAGCGACCTCCGCCGTATTCGCCAGCAAAGTAAATCCACCATTGACTTGATCCCACGGTGATCGAGCGTCTGCGAATTTTAGGATTGGGAAACACCATATAAATATCCCAAATACTACCAGGGCGCCAATGCACACCACCTGCAGGCAAGAGCTTGACACGATTGCGATCGAGATACCAGACACCCAAATGAAAATCGAGCTGAGGTGTAAAGGTAAGAACCCCCACACCACGCCCGAGGATACGTATGGAGTCGCTGTTGACGGCATTAAAATCTGTCCAAACACCTGTGCGCAATCCAAGATCTGCATGCAGCCAATCTGTCAAACGTGGATGCCAGGCAGAATCCAGATAAGCATCATAAACGCGTGGCGGCAAATTGGCAGCAATACTCGCTGGTCCACCCAGCCAGTTAAAAGCAAATCCGGGAGTAATCAACAAAGGTGTGTCAGGATTATAAAAAATGGGCACACCAAAAGTAGCGGATAATTCAGTACGGTTGATCTCCAGTTGATCCGGCTTCGAACCCCCATAGAGCCACGTGTGTTCAAAGCTGATTTGCCGCAGAAGCCGTTGAAGCCGTGCTACATGACCATCCGAATTCTGGTACTGGTACGCCCCCGACTCCCACTGAAACGGAAGCCCGCTAGGATAAATCGACCCACCTTGCTGGGGAACAGGAGGCGCTGCAAAGGGCGCGTTTTGCGGCAGAATTGGTTGCCCTAATTGAGGCGCAACCTGATAAGGCAAATCCACTGGAGGTGCCCCCAACAAGGGATTGCCGTAGGGATCGTAGTTTGAAATCCCGGGAGGAAGCACGGGCTGAGGCGTTGGTGCATAGGTGGGCCCCACCGCTGTATTTGTGGGAGCTGCTGACGGAAACTGCACACGCTGAGCGCTAACTCGATGGGTAGACAACCCCCCAATGGCAAGAACTAGCAAGAAGAGCAGATTTCGCCTAAACACGGGGTGCCTCAAAAAGATTGCGAAATAGGGATCCGGGACAGTTAATCCAAACTCGGTAAGTACAGGCGCAGAGAAATTGCGTCAAGTTCGCCTGAGTGCTAGCAGCAACTCTTTCTTCTGGGGTTTGTGCCCGCCATACGCTAGCGCTGCAAGATAGTCGCTATTTATGTATTGTGTGGCAGAAATATCAGGCACACTTCTTGAGTACTGCATACATATTGTCACTGAGTGGGAACTTGTCGCTCAAATTCTGCCGCTCCACTCTAAAGTCCGTTTCGCTGGCAAGCATTTCGAGAGTACGAGGAGTAAAGTAATTCACGTGGTCCGGATAACGAAAACCACACCATTTTTTTCCTCGAACAATGCGATTCCAGGAAGCAAAATTAGGAACTTTTACGATGACTGCTCCGTCACCGGTGACCACACGGTGCAAATTTTTTAGAAGTCGACGAGGCTGTTGCTCGTGTTCTAAAAAACAAGACATCACAACCAGATCCACACTTTCGTCAGGCAGATCGCTGACTCCTTCCATGGCGCTGGCAACAATCACCTGCCCACCAGCCTGTTCAAATTTTTCGGCGGCCATCGCGGCCATACCGGGAGATACCTCAATCCCAAGTGGCTCCATAAAATGGCCCATGCTTAGAAATCGCTGCCTGACATTGTCCAGCAACGTCCCTTTGCCACAACCAATATCAAGAACTCGCAGCGAACTCTTATACAGCCGACGAGGAATACTTTTGCAAACCAGCGAACTTACTTTGTTGCGTTTGGGAAATAACCAGGACTTCAGTCGGATGGCCCAGAGAGACAACCGCGATACAATGGGCTCATCCCGATGACGCCGCTCGGCTTCTTCATGGGATGTTTTCTCCCAGGCAAACTCGTCCGCAAGCTCGCTGTAGGCTGGCGGATTGGCCAGATAAACAAAATTGGTTTTCTTACAGCGCACAATATCCCAAGGCCCGCGCGAAAACATCGTCGATTCAACTTCTGTTTCTTTTTCCAGAAGCGGGCATAACTGTTCTGCCATAAATCCGTCCTCGGTTTTGATAAGGCCCATGATTTTCAAGCATTACTTAGGCAACTCGGGCTGCTTGCCTGGCGAACCTTAGGCAACTGCCAGCTATGGTACAATACCGATAAATCTCCTCTGCTGAAGACCGGGGCATGTGCAAGCACACAACTCAAGTTGCCACGCAAGTACGGTTGCGTGGCATAATCCTATTTCCAAGGGAGTGGCCAGGAGAGAGTTCATGAATCCTGGCACACAGATCAACCCCCTCCCCTAACTCCTCCCCCGAAGACGGGGGAGGGGGATTGGCTCGATGTTGCAACTGCAGAAACAAAAAAATGCGTTTCTGCTTACTGCTTTGGGGCAGGAAAATGAGGCCGCCCCGTCCCGCTAGCATGCGGGGCATCTTTGCGGCCTCGCGGTTTTGCCCCGCGCCGAACCCTACGTTGTGCTCGACTGCGCAAAGCGACCAGGCAAATCTCCTGACGGTTGGATGCCAATTGCCGAGTTCTAATATCGCGATACCCCCAACTGCGTATCCGCTCAACACAATGGGGAAGCTCCTCCAGGAGTTTCCAGTCCGTCAATTTCAGAGTTAAAAGCATCCCGCGAATATTCGTCAGCTTGTTTGAGACAACCTGCTCCGCTGCATCCAGCGTGTATCCAGGTACCGCATTAATATCAACTGTTAACCATTGGGCGCCGCGAAGTTGCTTGCGCGGAACGTCTAAACTGCGACGACGGAGATGCGTGAAGTGAGGTAGCGCTAACACCTCCGCTGCGACTTCGGCGGGATCGACCCCCAAGACCTGCAGCCCATGTTCAAGCAAAGCCTGGGATGCACCCCCAGGAGCACACCCCAATTCAACAACCGTGTCACCACGCACAAAGGGCAAGGCAGACCACTCTAACGATTCCTGCATTTTTAAATAAGCGCGACTGACAGCATGTTCGGGTAATTGCAAAGGCATAACTCCCCCAGGCCAGCATTCGTGGCGGCGCGACGTACGGTGGCATCCCAGCCACCACTCACCCGGTTCAACCAGCACCACGTCCAACATCCACCGATTGCGTCTGCTGGGCGGTCGCGGGACTGCTGGCATACGATCCCGTATCTCTTTGAGAGGAGAACAATTTCTCAATGCCTGCTCCGTTTCTAAGGCCAGACTGGTAGGTCCTGGCAAAAATCCTTTCACGCCAGGGATAGCTTTATCTCTTTGCCAGACATGGAGATCCTCAATAGGTTGTGTGGATAAAAAAGACTCTACCCCGGGCGCCTGCCAGACAGAATCCGCAAGCTCTTTGAGCAACTGCCCCTGCACTTTGCCCAGACCGAATCCCCAGATCCGAGCAAATGTCGACTGCAATTGGATTTGTTCTGGCTGCAACGGGGGTTCGTCAAATTTGAAAGTAACGAATCCAGGACGTGAAAATGCTGGCCTTAGTTGAAGAGTCCCAGTTGCCATCTCTTGCTTCAGCGCAGCCTCTGCCCCACACTGACAACATGCAAACACAAATTGGGAAGGCCACATGTTACTCATTCGGATAGAAACTCCACACGCAAATACTATGCAAACTTTGTAGACCAGCCAGTGTAGCACGATTGCACTACAAACCGAAAGGTAATAAGGTCTGGGATAGACTGATGTCCCCCGCAGGTGATTCGCAGCAACCTGTCCCTACACTCGACTAGCCCGAATATTTCCTACGTTCGGACACCGTAGCACAGCTTTGGTCGGTTAAGTCGTAGTTGATTCGCGATGTCGATTGGCGAGTCGCGATCGCCATTCGACTGCCAACATCAGAAGAGCTAAGATAGCACAACCACGCGGTAGATTATTACACTCATCGGGAAACAGCTTCATGCGAAAAAGCAACACTTTAAAGCGTATTGACAATGCCTGTCAAAAAGCCGGCAAGCCGTGGGGCTGTCCCACCCCGACGACTGAGATGCTTGCCAGTGGCTATCAGCAAGGCGCACGGTTTCTGGTTGTCTCCCCGGAGTCGGGCGGTTGGCGGTATGAGCTGGAACGGGGCATGAGTACCTATACTTTGACGTGTGAGGAAGGGTCATGAGTCGAATACTGTTAGCAGGTCTCTTCTTGGCGACGATTTCAGTCTGTGAATTCTGTGGCGCGACTGAAAGAATCCAGGCAGATTTCTACGTGGCACCTGACGGTCAGGACGAAAATCCAGGTACCTACGAAGCACCCTTCAGAACTTTGACAGGTGCCCGTAACGCCCTGCGCAAGCTGAAAAAGCATGGCCCGTTGATGGGTCCCGTCTCGGTGATGCTCCGCGGTGGAAACTATTCTTTGCACGAACCGATTGTTTTTGCAGGCGAAGATTCTGGAACCGAGCAGTGTCCCATCACGTACTCAGCCTATCCTGGTGAAAAGCCAGTCCTCAACGGGGCCCAAGAGATTAGCGGCTGGAGTCCCCACGAAGGCAAAATCGTACGTTGTTTTCTACAGGAAGTACAGGACGGCACTTGGAGGTTTCGACAACTGTTCTTGGACGGCAAGCGGCAAATTCTAGCTCGCTGTCCCAACTTCGACACGCATGACCCGCTTTACGGTGGCTGGACCTTCATCGACCGAGTTACCGACGAGTCCAAGAACCCGAAGACGTTTCGTTTTCATGCAGGCACTTTTCCGCGCAACTGGGCCAAGCCTGAGCAGGCGGATGTTGTGATCTATCCATGGAACGGCTGGGTCAACGACTCGATCCCCATCGCAAAGGTCGACCGCGACAACAACAAGATCCATCTCTCCCGAGCCGTGAAGCCCGATTTCATGTCGCTCATGAAAGGCAATCGCTTCTATGTGGCCAATGTACTTGAAGAGCTGGACGCGCCTGGCGAGTGGTATCTCGATAACGAGACCGGCACACTCTATTTCTGGCCTCCAGCTCCGATTGACTCTGCAGAAGCGGCCGTCTCCGTTTTGGAAGACCCCCTCCTGTATATTGAGGGCGCACAACACATACGGTTCGAGGGGTTCTGCTTTGAATACGGTAGGGGATCCGGCGTGCACGTCACCGACTCTGCATCAGTTGTAATAGCTGAAAGTACGGTGCGTAACGTCGGCAACCACGGT
>PATG01000109.1 GCA_002713555.1 Planctomycetaceae bacterium | reverse complement strand
ATTCATTTGATATCTTTGAAGCGAAAGCAATGGGCAGGAAAATTTGGGGAGGGCAATCAGAATCAGATTTTACTTGATCAGTATCTGGCGGTCCAATATCAGCTTAGGCCAGAGTCGATAGGAATGCGAATCGATTTGCCGGGCGCCAGCCTACATATTTCACGCGTTTTCAGCTAGCTAGAGCACATCTGAATTTGCCGTAGCGTTCTCCACGCCGCTCATCTCCAACATAGCTTGGGGCAGCAGCAACTTATTGACTACGCGCTCCATGAGTGGCTCTCAACTAATGCAAGACATCAGCTTGAAGTCATTGCACGGCACGCCATCGCCACTCGGGAGGGGTATCTGTGTAATGCAGCCGAATGGCTTCGCCTGTGGTCAGATAAATCGATTGTCCTGTGGATAAGGGGCCTTCAAATTTTTCCGAGGCACCATAGGTGTCATTCAGTTCCCATTGGGTCACTGATCCGGGAGATTTGATCATCACCACCACGGGGAATGGATGTCGATTGATCATGAGTTCGCCACTGGTGGGAGTCGCCGGGGTATCCACCGCAAAGCCCAGTTTAATCTTGTCGGCCGGGATGCTGGCGGCGGCATAGAAACGGTTGGTAGGCCAGGTTGCTTGATTATCGAATCCTCCATTAAGGCCCATCAGAAAGAACTGATTCCCCGCGGCGTTGGGCCGAATGGTCAGGCTGGGTTTATTGCGCGACCGGATATTGGTGAACCAGATATTACTATGCCCACTCGTGTCGATGCCCAGTGGATCCATTCCATCGCAGTTCAGATTGACTTCCCACACATTGTGACCGCTACCCTCGTCCAGGATCGAGGTATGGACCTGCCCATGCACGTGCTTGCAGGTGATGCGGCAGTTGCTGAAGGAACCGCCAGCTGCCACATGGATGCCCAGTTCTCCATGATTGATTTCGTTAAAGTCGAAACTAGAAAAATTAATCGAGCCGTCGAATCGCACGGCTCCGCGGGCGTCTTTGCAAGCAATGGCCGTGACAAACACGGCCGTGTCGACAATCGTATTCCCGACAAAACGGTCCAGCGGCAAGGGATTAGCGGGTTGGATGGCCAAGGCATAACCCTTCGCCCTGTAGTGCAGTAATCCACGAATGCGTATATCATTCATCATGCAAGAATCAATCGTGAGCCCTGGTTGATCCCCGAGTTCGGGCATGAACTGCAGTGTGATAGCCCCGGTGTCGATGCGGATCCCTTGGGCGGGATGCATCCGCACGGGAGTCCAGATGCGGTAGACAACCTGTTGCCTTTTAGGAATGGAACCACCCACGATATATCCATCAACATGATGATGGGTGCAATAGTCGAAGAATTCTTGCACACCAGAAGTTGTGGTTCCCGTGGTTTGCAGATACGAACCATCTTCCGTTTGTAAGCGTCCATCGGGATAAAGGATGGCTAACCCACGGCGAGCATGTTCGGGTTGGAATTCTCTGAATTTCGGTTTGTACTTCTTGGAGTACAAGCCTTTGAGATCGTCATTCGCGCCTGGCTTTGCCAGGACCTTACCTCGGGTGGCCACATAAGCATTGTCGATGGGAAGTAGTTCATAGCGGAGGTGGACCAGGTCTTTTCCAGGCGGACGGTATTTCAGTTCGAGTCGAAGCTCTTGATGGAGTTGATATTTTTCTCCGCGAAGATTCCCCGTGTCCGCGCGACTTTCGTCTAACCAAAAGTCGAAGTGGCCCTGCGGGTCAGTTTTGATAGTTGTCTTTTCCAGGTAGATGCGCTTGCCCTCACCGAGTTCAGAGAGATCACCTCCCTGCCAGACAGAAGCTTCCACTTCGAACTGGCCGGCTGCAGGGCTTTGACCGCGGGCGAAGATGCGGGCCGGATCGGTGGGAAATGCGTAGCAATCCCAGGTTGAAAAATATCCCAGCAGGAGTCCCAGCAATGGGAACACGCAAAGGATTCCGCGCTGCGTCTTCCTTAGCAGCCACGTTTTCCTCAGAAAATCAAACCCACTTCTTCGTGGCACATGAGCAATCACTAAATTCTCCTTGCAGGCAGAAAAACGGTTCGCATATTCAGAACGAAGCCGCTATGATACCATTGCCAAAAAGTGATAAAAAGCCCTTCATTGCAAATGCAAAGGTGAAAGAATGACTATGAAAAGCAAAGTACGTTTTCTCGCTCCCATCGTCTTGATAAGTTTGATAAGTGGATTCTTAAGCTGGCAGGCTCAAGTTTGGGCCGAGGAGAGTAGCGCCACTTATTTCCCAAAGGGTCTTCTTCATGCCAAGTGGCAAGAATTTGAAGTTAAGGGATTTCAAGAGCCCATCCCAGGTGTCATTTACCGTGGAAATCCGCGCCCTACTTGCGGAATGCCGCTCGGTGGGCTCGACACGGGCTGTCTCGACATCGAGGCGAATGGCATGCTTGGCTATAGCACGCTCTTCAACCATTTGATCTACCCACGACTTCTCTACAACGTTCCTTTTCTGGGAATAAGTGTCGACGGGAAATCCTGCGTGTTGGCCACCGATACCCAGGGCAAACTCGACCGGCCTGTTGAACGCGAGACGGGCACTTTTCCTCCCCTGGACTACACCCCTGCTTTTTTCGACACGGGTACGGAAAGGGTCACGTTAGCAAAATCAATCGACTACTTCGGACACTATCCCATTCTTGATATGGAGTACCAGACCGATTTGCCGGTCTCGGTGGGGGTGCGTGCCTGGTCGCCCATGTTACCCGGCGATACCAAAACTTCGATGATGCCTGGCTTAATCATTGAAGTTTCATTACGCAATCCCGATCGGCAAACGCATCGGGGAACGATTGCTTTGAGTTTTCCGGGGTTTGAAAGTCCTCACGAGCAAACAGGGATACCACACAAGCGCCAGTCCATCGAGAAAAACATGCAGGGAGTTGTCGTCTCTAGTCTTGAGCAAGACGGCGCCCGGCAGTTGAGTTATGTCTTGGCCTGCCTTGGCCAGGAAGGGGTTCGCCGGGGCGGATCCCTGGGAGTCGATGGTGCTGCTTGGAACTCTATGGAACAGCGGTTGCCACCCACCAAGACTGAAGATTCTGGAACGACCGTGGCTGCAGATTTCAAGCTGCAACCGGGAGAGCAGTCGGTGCGCCGATTTGTTCTCTCCTGGCACGCCCCCAAGTGGAATGCGGGTGGAGCCCCAGGAGTCGAGGATACGCGCGTGTTCACGCATATGTACGCCAAGTACTATACGAGTGCTGTGGAAGTCGCCCAGCAGTTGGCCTCCCAGCACGAAGACCTGCTGAAACGCGTCATCGCCTGGCAGGAAGAAATCTATCATGACGAGCACCTGCCTGGTTGGCTTGCCGATTGCCTGATTAACAATCTGCATTTAATACCCGAAACGAGCATCTGGGGCCAAAGCAAAGGCCTGTTGTCCAACTTTGAGCCTGAGCTTGGCTTGTTTGGACTCAACGAATGCCCACGCGGTTGCCCCCAGATTGAGTGCATTCCTTGTAGTTTCTATGGCAATATGCCCATCGTCTATTTTTATCCAGAAGCCGCTCTCTCAACTCTACGCGGGTATAAGGAGTACCAATTTGAAGATGGTCGGCAGCCTTGGATCTTTGGGGGAGTAACGGCCATGGACGTGGAAAACAAACGACCCTACGACCTGGCAGCGCCCGACAAGGGATACCAAACCGTCCTCAACGCGGCGTGCTATGTGATTATGCTTGATCGATATTGGCGTACCACTGGCGACGACCAGGTCTTGCACGAATTTTATGATTCTCTGAAACGGGCAAATGATTTCTCCATGAATTTGCGACCCAAGTATGGGCTGTCGCAAATCGTATCGATGCCAGAACCCGGGACCGATGGACATGGGCTGGGGGATACTGAGTGGTTTGAAGCGCCGGAGCCGGGTTGGAAAGGTTATGTGACCCATGCGGGTGCAGTACGCATGGCCCAGGTACAAGTGATGAAACGCATGGCTCAGACCATGGAGGATACAGAGTATGTGGCCAAGTGCGATCAGTGGCTCGAAGCAGGCAGGAAAGTGCTGGAAGAAAAACTTTGGAATGGAACGTATTACCTGAATTTTTTCGATCCAGACGAAGACTTACGCTCGGACATGATTTTCGGTTATCAACTCGATGGGGAATGGATTTGTGATGCGCACGGCATTGAAGGTGTTTTTCCCAAGCAGCGGATCGATACGACTTTAGAGACGATTCGTCAGGCCAATTGCCAGCTGAGCCAATCGGGTGCAACCAATTACGCCAATGCCGACGGGTCGGCGGCGAAAGTAGGTGGCTATGGAACCTATGGGTATTTTCCGCCCGAACTGATGATGCTGGCCATGACCTATATGTACGAAGGGGAGCAAGAATTTGGCATCGAGCTCATGCACAAGTGCATGGAGAATATAGTCTGCCAATGGGGGTACACCTGGGATGCTCCCAATACCATTCGGGGCGATATGGATACGGGTCAGCGGCATTTTGGGGGCGACTATTATCAAAATATGATGCTTTGGTTCGTTCCCGCGGCTCTCAAAAACCGTGACATGACGGGACCTTTGGAGGATAATGGTCTGGTACAGCGTGTCCTGCGCGCATCGCGCGGACCAGCTGGCGGCTCTTCTCTCGGCTCTAGTGATTAACATGTGAAATATGAACAATCGACCCCGCGGCTCTCAAAAACCGTGACATGACGGGACCTTTGAAGGATAATGGTCTGGTACAGAGTGTCCTGCGCGCATCGCGCGGACCAGCTGGTGGCTCTTCTCTCGGCTCTAGTGATTAACATGTGAAACATGAAAAATCGACAACGAAAACTTTTTCTAGAACTGTTAGAAACCAGACAGATGCTCACCGTATATGCGCACAGTGCTGCCGATGATTTTGCCGCAGACTTTTCTGGCGGGTTGCCACAAAATAATCCGAACGGCGATTGGACTTATCTGGCCAGTGACGATACCACGACGAGTTTGATTGCATCCGACGGCACCAACCCCATCAACACTTATGGTATTGGCGCAGGTTGGGTGCAGGCGGGGGGATTTCCTTCTTATGCGATTGGTGGAGCACTTTCCTTACCTACTGGGACAATTGCCGGCCATGGACCCCAAAAAGTAATTTGGACCGCACCCGCGGATGTGGACATGGGTGCCGTCCAGCTTTCGGGCGAGCTTACGCAACTGCTCGGTCAGTCGGCTCGACAGATGCAACTGAGTATCTTCAAAAATGGCAACGCTGCTCCTTTCCTGTTAGTCGCGGCTGACAGCATCAACCAATCCACCTCCATACTACCTCCATCCATTGTCGCCATGGATCCTGGCGACACCCTAACGATTGTCGTGGATGGCAGCGGGCCCCAAGGCAATGGGATCAGTACCTTTTCTGCCTGGGACATCGATATCTTAGAAGTTGATCCAGAGATTGATGCCGACTTCAATGGTGATTTTGTTGTGGATCAGGGAGCAGATCTTCCCATCTGGCAGGCGAACTTTGGAACAACCGTTGGTGCCACGCAAAGCACGGGAGACGCGGATAACGATGGGGATGTTGACGGTGCGGATCTGCTTATCTGGCAACGGCAATTCGGGAATGAAATCCTTTCGGGCAACGAAATGGCAGTACCCCCGTATGACCCTAGCGCAGTGATTGTCCAGACATCGGGTGTTACGCTACCAAATGGTTCTCTGCTGGATATTTCTGGCACACAAACTCAAGGGTTGCAGGAGGCATTTGATTTTGCTGCCGACGAAGGCTGGGGAGTATTTGTTCTCCCCGGTACGTATACTCTTGACGCGGGACTTGATGTGGTGGAGCGGCAAGGCGCGTCCTTCCGTCTACAAGATGTGACCATGAATTTTGGTGCCGGGGTCACCGACTTTGGCCTCCGGTTCGATAGTGCGATCATTTTAGACTGGTACTGGGACGGCGGAGCGCTCAATGCCCCCAATGCGCTTGATGGGGTACGATTCGATGCCCGCAACTTCCACCCGCTCGATGGGTGCTTGGGCCTGACCCCACCAGCAATTGCAGATAATCGTTACATCTTTGAGGCATCCATTACGGCTGCAACCAACGAAGTCACCATGGACACTTCCACTCGCACAATCAACGACAACTATTTCCACTTTCAGGGTCTTGGCGAGAACGACCTGAATATCATCGGCTCTGGGTTTGCGGACTCTAATACCTTTCTGTCTGCCAGGCCCGACTCCGCGATTCCTTGGGATCTGTTTAGCACGGCCGGCCGGGTGACAGTCAACGTTCCCAACGGTCCCATTGGTACGGTTGCGACCGTGTATAAGCCTGATGGTTCTTTAGTGAACACCGCAGGTACGACCACCTCAGGTTTGCAGGAAGCCTTCGACCATGCAGCCGCAAACGATCTCGACGTCCTGGTTTTTGGCCAAGGCATTCGCAATAGTGAGATAAACGGGGGTTTGCCCGCCTGCGGTAACACGAATCAGGGGCTTTATAATCTCAGCACCACGCTCGACGTCGGTGCTTTAGACGGAGAAACCTACCGTATATTCAACGTCACCTTCAATTACACGGGGTCGGGGACTGCGATGGCGTTTGGCGATGTTGAGAATGCTGATTTTGAACTTACCGGTCAGATTGGAGCGGTGAATGGAGCTACTGGCGTACTTATTCAGCCCCAAACGACGGCACTTACGAATAGCGTTATTCGCGTGGAACACATGCCGATCATCAATGACGACCCGGGGTCGATTGCTGTCAGAATCGACCCTTCGCTCCAGACCATTGAGAACTCTGAATTTTATTTCACAGAAATTTTAGGCGGCGAAACGGGCCTGCAAGTGGACAATCCGTCGGCGAGTACTTTTTTCCGCAACAATGTGCTGAGCACAGTCCATACCCATGATTACAAGACATTCGCTGTGAGACTCGGAACGACCTCTAACAATTCCAGTAATATCCACACCAACACCCTGGATGTTCACATCGACACAGACGGTGGTCCCTCCACGACAGGCCTACAGGTCTGGGGGGACAACAACACGATTGCGTTTGGCTCTCGAGGCGCTGGGTTGGCTGGATCGGCCGCTCGTCTAGAGACGGCCTCCAACGATAATGTTGTTGCTTATTTCGGTGTCAATAGACCGCTAGTCGATATGGGAACCAACAATAGCTATGTACCTGGACTGTTGTTGGCTGCTAGTTCTTCGGCAGCAGCAGATACGACTCCGTTTGCGAATCAAGTTCAGCTTACGAGTCTTCCATTTCGTATTGATACAGAAGTGAGGCAGGAATATCTTGCCAGCGAGAGCGAAATTATCGAACCCTACTTCTCTGTCGAGTCAGTTCGACCATCCCTGGATGGTGCTGTACGAGAAATCTCTGTCCGAGACATCGCTATTGTCGATCTCTATGAGGACGAGCAATTCTTCCAGGAAGACTTCGAAGATTTCGAACTCGATGCGCCAGCCGCATCGGTGTGATGGGTGCTGGCACTACCGCCTTGAGCATCTTTGCTGATGTTTTTGAGGTGCTCAGCACGCGATATTCAGAAGTCTGGTGACATCTACTACGGCAGGAATGAGGGCGCTTTAGTATTCCTAGATCATTACCAAAGAACAATCTACCACAAGAGAGTTGAACGATTACGTTGTTAAACAAGGACTCAAGTGACAGCTTTCAAGTCGTGGGTGGCCGCACGCCACTTACTACTCATTTTTATAGATCAGATGTTCAAAGCAGTGGTGCTTAGACCCAACCGACCCTCGGATTATTAGCAAGCAAAGACTTGTCATCCGCTTATTGCCTTGCTAGGGTAACTCAGATATTCCATCCGATACTGCTACGGCAGCCTATGAGCCCCTCCTTCAACAAAAATCGCCTGTTCATTTCGAGAGGGTGTACGTTTGTAGGAAGAAACTAGAGCTTTAAGAAATATTTCGTAATCCTCGTGTGTCAATCAAAACATGTTTTCACTCCGAAAATTCCCTGAATTGGTGATGGTAAAACTTCCCACATCAGCGGTCCTGAGTTTCTTGTTGGTGTTGCTCTGCTTGATGACGAGTTGCCGTCGTTCGGAGACTGGGCATACCACAAGGCCAGTCTTTGCCTTCGTCGTCAATGTGCCTACAGACCGTTTTTGGGATATTGCCTATGCAGGTTGTCTCAAAGCAGCTTCCGAAGAAAATGTAACGGTAGAGTTTCACGCTCCCAACGAAGCAACGGCACAGCAGCAGAAGCAGATTGTCGAATCCTTGATGAGCCGCGGCATTGATGGTCTGGCGATCACCCCCTTGAATCCCGAAAGCCTGACATTGGTTCTGGATCAGGCGGCGGAGCTCTTTCCAATCATTTGTCAGGACTCAGACGCCAAAGAATGCAATCGTGCTTGTTACATAGGCACAGACAACGTCGATTTGGGACGCAAGATGGGCGAACTGATGAAACAGGCTCTTCCCGAAGGTGGTGATGTTGCTCTGTTTGTTGGGCAATTGGACGTAGCGAACGCACAAGAGCGCCAGCAGGGAGTACTCGAATCAATTGCGGATAGTAATCTTTCTGTCATAGGAACGTTTACCGATGGTGGACAGCCAGCGGAGGCAAAACGTGTTGTGACGGATGTTCTTTCTAAATACCCTGACCTGAAAGGTATTTTTGGGCTGTGGGGTTACAATGCTCCTCAAGCGGTCAATGCGCTTGAAGGAAATCCGGACCTGGTTGTTAAAGTTGTCGGTTCCGATGAATCTGTCGAAACCATGCGGGCCGTTCGCCTTGGCAAAGAAGTGGGTAGCGTTGCCCAGCAACCCTTCGAATTTGGTTATCAGTCCATTAAAATGTTAGCAAAACTACAACGTAAAGAGCCTGTCGACATCCCTGAAGATCGCACAATCTTCGTCGATACCTACGTTATCACACAAGAAAATTTAGACACAGTTGAACAGAAAATTGCTGAGAAACTAAAGCTTTTGGACAAGTACAAGGACTTTGCCAACTAACCCGCTATACGAAAGTTGGCTGAGAGTTTTCATGGCTGAATCAAGTCCTCTTCTGCAAATAAATTCAATCTCGAAACGTTTCTCTGCCGTCCAAGCTCTCGACGATGTTTCTCTCAACCTCGATGCGGGCGAAGTCGTTGGTCTCGTTGGAGAAAATGGAGCAGGCAAGAGCACGTTGATGCGTATCCTGGCGGGAATCATCCCCGCCGACCAGGGATCGATTCTGGTGGACAGCCAACCTTGGTATCAAACGGGTGTCCGACAAGCAATGCAACTCGGTATCAGCCTCATTCACCAGGAATTGAATCTGGCTGAGAATTTGAGCGTCGCCGAAAACATTTTTCTAGGTCGACAGCCTCATCGTGGGCCAAAATGGTTGCCTGTGACCAACCGGCGAAAAATGGACGAACTTGCGGTGGCTGTGATGGACCAGGTCAATTTGCGGATTTCTCCTCGAGTCTTGGTTTCGTCACTTAGTATTGCCCAACGCCAGCTTGTTGAGATTGCCAAGGCGCTATCCACGAATGCCCGTATTCTTATACTTGATGAGCCTACCAGTAGCCTGTCGATGAACGAAGCAGGGCGACTCATGGCTCTGATCACTCGGCTCCGGGATGAGGGAGTCGCCATCTTGTATGTCTCACATCATCTGCATGAAATTGTTAGGCTTGCGAATCGTGTGGTTGTACTGCGTGATGGACAGCATGTGGGCACTTTGAACAAAGAAGATATTTCAGAGAAGAAAATGATTTCGCTGATGGTTGGACGCAATGTTGAGCAATTCTACCATGCCTCGGGACATTCCAACTCGACTGCGACCGCCGCATTGGAAGTACGTGATTACCAACAGAGCAGAGCCTCCCAGGTCATCAATTTTAAGATTCAGCCAGGCGAAATAGTTGGATTTGCGGGACTTGTTGGAGCGGGACGAACGCAGCTGGCCTATGGCCTTTTGGGAATAGAACGGCGCTGGAAAGGAAAGGTGCTCGTTGATGGACAAGAGGTTCATGTCAACAATCCAGTATCCGCAATAAAAGCTGGATTGGCGTTGGTGCCAGAAGATCGGCAGCGACACGGACTACTCTTGTCGAAGTCTTTGTTGTTTAACATTTGCCTGACGGTGTTGGGAAAGCTGGCAACATCAGGGTGGCGCAAGCGTAAGGCTGAGGCGGGTCTTGCTGCAAGTATGATTCGCGATCTGGATATTCGCACTGCCGACTCGGAGCAGCATGTCCAAACCCTGAGCGGTGGCAACCAACAAAAAGTGGTGTTGGCAAAGTGGTTGGCCACCAAGCCTAAAGTACTTGTGCTTGATGAACCAACACGTGGTATCGATATTGGCGCGAAGAGTGAGATTTATCGTTTGATCACTACGCTCGCAGCCGAAGGGGTGGCAGTCATGATGATTAGTAGCGAAATGGAGGAAATCGTCGGCATCTCCGATCGAGTGATTGTGATGCGAGACGGAATGATTGCCGGCGAACTGGATCGTGCAGAGATTCATGAGAAAACAGTTTTGGCCCTTGCGCTTGGTGCAACGCAGTCTCAAAATGAGGATCCATCATGACAGAGTCTTCGACTCCGGACAAAATTCAGCATGTCTCGCGTCTAAGTGAAGTTACGCTTCAGGTTGGAGTTATGTTTGGAGTGCTCACTGCCGTAGTCATGGTGACTGGTTGGTACGATCCCAACTTTTTTTCGGCATTCAGCATTCGTAGTGTACTGCGCGACACGGCGATTTGGAGTTTATTTGCTTTAGGGCAGGCGGTGGTGATTATCTCAGGGGGTATTGATCTTTCTGTGGGATCGCTCGTTTGTTTTCTGGGAGTCTTGACGGTCGTTTTTTCGCAAAGCGATCTGGCACTACCTTTTCCACTTGTGATGCTGCTGATCATGCTGATCGCCGCATCCATTGGTGTCTTCCATGGGTTATTGATTTGCAAACTTGATCTACAACCGTTCCTGGTAACGTTATGTAGCCTGCTTACCTTTCGTGGCCTGGCACGAGTCATCACGCAGGACAGGACCATGTCGTTTAATCCTGCGGAGCTACCCATATTGCGTGAGCTTGGTGCGGGTATCTGGTGGGGTATTCCCGTGCCCGTGTTTGTGCTGGTCGGTGTGCTTGTTCCGCTCGGATTGTTCATGCATTTTACCGTGTCGGGGCGGTATTTGTTTGCCATTGGCTCCAACATCGAAGCAGCACGATTCAGCGGTGTGCGGGTCAACCTGTTGCGAACATGCGCGTACGCCCTCTGCAGTATTCTGGCAGCTTTAGCTGCAATCCTGGAGGCTGGAGATGTCGGCAGCATTCCGCCGTCCAGTGCTGGATTGGCCTATGAAATGTATGGCATTACAGGCGCAGTCCTGGGGGGATGTGCTTTGCGAGGTGGACAAGGCTCGTTGATTGGTGTTGTCCTGGGAATGGGAATACTACGCGTCATCAAATCGTCCATTGTATTCCTGGGGATCAACACGTACTGGACCTTTGCCGTGACGGGGATCGTCTTATTGGCCGCTGTCATTATTGATTCGACAATTCGCCGTAGGCGTGCCAATAAATAATATTGCTATTTGTGTTCCCAGATGTCGGAATTGAATTTCTTGGCATTTTGCAAATGAGACTTAATGCTTTTAACGGCCTCTTTTTCATTTCGCTCACGCAAGGCTTTTAGAATGACTTTATGTTCTTCAAAAGATCGAGAGGATCGGCCGTAGCGGAAGCCGACTGTTGTAACAAGAAGCACTTTGCGAATGAGAGGTTCAAGCGTTTCAATAAAAACTCGATTTCCCGATGCTTCGCAAATTTTCTGGTGAAACTGACGGTCTGCCTCACGGCGTTCGTAAACAGACGATTTTTCTCCCATTGCAATAAGTCTGTCTGTTTCCTCTTCTAAAAAATCCAAATCATGTTCTGTAATTCTTTGGATTGTTTTTACGATTACCTTGGGTTCTAAGAGAATCCGAATTTGATAAGTATCTCTAATGTCTTTTGGAGTAAGAAGGTTAACTCTCCAGCCTCGACGTGGCAGACGTTCAAGGAGCCCATCTCCACTAAGCCATTCTGCTGCACGTCGGAGAGTGGCCGGATTGACGCCCATATCGATAGCCAGAGGCCGTTCTTTGATGATTTTTCCGGGGCCAAGTTCTCCGTTTAAGATCTTCTCTAGCAGGATTTCGTAGGTGCTGTCGGTCTGATTCAAGAATTCGAACTCATTCGAATCGTGAACTTTTAACTTTGTGGGTAACGTGACAACAACAGAATGACGCAAATCGTTGACCTTGACCAAACCCTCCTCGATCAATCGCTCGATGGCTTTGTTGGCTGTGGTACGGCTGACTTTCAGCTCAGTTGCAATTTGGCGGGCATTCAGCCGATCACCAACGTCTATTTTCCGATTGGCAAGTTGGGCATGGAGATACTGATAAACTTGGTCAGCTAAAGTTTGCCTGGGTAATGGAGTGGACATACTTACTTAATGCTGGGCTACGCAAGGAAGCGATTTAAAGAAACCGTAAGACACCATTTTTTCACATTCTAGGTGATTTAGATAGTTGTGTCTGGATGAACGATTCTGCAGATACTTTTTCGCGTGAGTGTACGGTTTTTTGTTACCTAAAAACCTTGCGAAGCATTGTTTTTTAGCTAGAATGTACGCACCCTGCTCAAACCTAAGCGTATGCACTAGTTTTACCAAGAGTCTCTTGTACTTGCGCAGTCTCTGCAAATTCGCGTTTTTTAGAAGGGAGTTGAAAAGTGGAAAAGTTGATCATTACCGTCACTTGCGATTCGACAATGGCTTACCCATCGAATCCGCACAATCCTACACCGAAGGGCTATGACGAAGTAGCGCGCGAGTACGTCCGGTCTGTGAATGCCGGAGCAAGTATTTGTCACTTGCACGGACCCTATACTATTGACGAAGAGATTCAGGCTGATGGCACGAAGCTGTCGGACCTCGATATTCCAGGTTGGGTAAAGCTCTCCAATGACATCACGGATGAAGGCGACTGCATTATTCAATATGGCATTGCGAACGGTCGATTTCCGCAGCGTGTGGAGTTGGTAAAGGCCCTCAAGCCCGACATGATTTCTACCTGTTTCAATCCCCATGATGAATGCTTTGACTATGAGCCGGGATGCGATCCGGTTGAACTTTACGGACTCCATGACCGAGTCGAACTTGAAAAGTATTGCCACCTGAGCCAAGAGTTGGATTTCACCCTGGAATGTGAGTGTTTTCACTACGGTGGCGTCTGGAATGCGCAGCGTTTTGCTAAGCAAGGTTTAATCAAGACCCCGGTATGGATTACCTTCTTCCTTGGCTGGAGAGGGGGCTGTTACACGCCACCGACAGTCAAAGCAATGCAATACATGCACGATCATCTCCCTGAAGACTTTCAGTACAACACCTCGTGTATGGATCCAGAAGAGCAATGGCGCATCTTGACGATGGCAATCTTGCTAGGTGGGCATGTTCGTGTTGGCATGGAAGATAACCCTTATTTGAGTCCTGGCGAGTACGCCGAGACAAACGCGCAACTTGTGGAAAAAATCGTGAGGATCTCTCGCGAACTGGGCCGCGAGGTTGCGACTCCGGCTGAGGCACGCAAGATCATTTGGCCTGATGGTTGATAAGCCTGACGGTTCAGCCTAGGACGTGTTTGGTAACAGTTGAGGGTAAGCGCTTAGCCGAATCATGAGCATCGACGCAAATATTCCACTTTTTGAATTGAATTCGGTTGGTTACAAGCAACAAGATACGAATATCCTTAGCAATGTTTCCTGGACCGTGGAGGCAGGACAGCATTGGGCCATTTTAGGACCCAATGGATCGGGAAAGTCGACCCTTCTCAAAGTCGCAACAGGTTATCTCTGGCAAACGAGTGGTCGTGTTTTGCGGCTAGGAGAAGAACTTCAGAATCTTGGCGAGATGCGCCGTGAAATCGGTTGGATTTCAGCCGATATTTTGAATCTCATACCAGCAGGTGAATCAGCTCTTGAGACGGTTGTATCAGGGAAATTTGGCCAATTTGGTTTGAGGTATATTCAAGCAACAACGCCTACCCAGGAGGACTTCCAGCGAGCAGCCTACGAGCTTCAACGAATCGCTTGCGAGTCCTTGGCCAATAAACCGTTTGGAGTGTTGTCTCAGGGTGAGCGCCAGCAGGTGCTCATTGCTCGCACGCGTATGGCAGAGCCAACATTGCTAGTACTCGACGAACCATGCGCAGGCATGGATCCAGGTGTGCGGGAGCGTTTTCTTGCCTGGCTGGAAAAACAATTGCAGGATCCGAAATTCCCCACTGTATTGTTTGCCACGCATCACATCGAGGAAGTGATGCCTGGATTTGACCACGCCCTGATCATGGTTGATGGCAAACTTCAGTCTGCCGGTAAGATCGAACAGGTAGTCTTGCAACAGAATCTTGAAACCGTTTACAAGACTACCATCCTCAAGATTGAGCAGCATGGAGGCAGACGCTGGCCCATCTGGGGCACGAGCGAACAGAACGAATTCAATTAGTCCACCTCTAATTTAAGTCTTGTGGTGGACCATTTGAGCAGGAGAAAACAGAGAAAACCGAGTAAGTAGAAAGAACAGAGCTCCGTTTTCTCTGTTCACTCCTGTTCATTAACCCCCAAGAATCACTACCGCCATCATTTCGAAAGATGCACCTCAATGGTGGTTACCGCTTCGCTATGGCTCACCCAACGCGGCTACTCATTCATAGAGCGCAACTCTTCTTCGTCTCGCCAGGGTAGGACTCGGAGCTGGACACCGCCGTCGATCAGTAGATTGGCCCCAGTCGTGTAAGCGCTCAGTTTGTCAGAAATCAACAGGACTGCTGCCGGAGCCAATTCGGTATTGGCATCGCCCGGTCGGCGGAGGGGGATCTCGCCCAAGACTTTCTTCTTCAGGGATTCTTCCTCAAAGTTGAGCCCCTTGGTCATCCGCGTCATGAACAGCCCAGGCGTGATCATATTCACCCTTACGCCATGAGGTGCCATCTCAGCAGCGAGACCCTCCATATAAGGAATGAGTGCCGTTTTTGTGACGCGGTAGGAAATCTCTCCAGGATAAAGGGTGTAAGTTGCGGTCGAGCCAATAATCAGGACATTCCCCCCGCCCTGCCCTACAAAATGTCGGCCGGCCTCCCGGCAACCGAATAGGCAAGCCGATAAATTGGTGGCCACCGTATTGTTCCAGCCTTCGCCTGTTACCTTGAGCGCGGGTTCATCCCAATGAGCAGCCACGTTGTTGACATAGATGTCTAAGCCCCCTAGTTTCTGCTGCGCTTCTTGCACCATTCTGACGACATCGGCCTCCTGACTGACGTCGGCCTTAATGCCAAAGGATTGAACACCACATGAAGCAATCTCCTCAACTGCCTCGGGATACTCGCCGCGGTTCGCGATGGCTATATCGACCCCTTCGTTAGCGAGTGCTTTAGCGATTGCCAAGCCAATGCCGACACCTCCGCCTGTGATCAAAGCCTTTTTGCCATCTAAGCCAGTTTTGAGCATTCGAGTTCCTCGCTCAGGTATTTACTATGTCAGGGGTTAACCGTTTGCAGCTCTGCAAACGGTCGATACGGCGGACTCTCGGAAGACAAAATTACGTTGGTCTCTGAACCGCTGCGATCTTCCCAGGCAAAGTCTTGAATGGGCGGATGCACTTCAAACACCGAGTTTCGCGCACCGGGCTCTAAGATCAAGGCCTTATTTTTCTTTTCGAACGAATACGTGCCCATAATGACATACCATTTCCCATAAGCGGCAGCCGTACGAATCGCCACGGCACCAGGCACGCTGGCATCGACATTGACATGCCAGACACTGTCGTCGACTCCCTGAGCGCCTTCTTCGATGCACGTATTGCACAGGCGGATATAGCTCAGCCAGAACCAATTCGTGTCGCACTTGCCATGGGTAGAAGCAGTGCCTTCGCGCGCGCCAACGCTACCCACATAGGCCCCTTTATCGAAACCCAGGATATCGGTGCCCGTAATACGATTGACGCATACGTTTTCGTGTTTTGGGTCGAGCATCAACCCAGTACCCCGTTGCTCTTGCCCAATCAAACCCGTGAAATTGACGAAACTCATCAGCGAGGGCATCGATTCTTGCGGTTGAATTCGCAACGCAGCTCCGTTCGACTGCGTTTCCATCGTGCCGAAGTTATAGCGACACCGATTCATGCCTCGAATCACAACACAATCCCCTTCGGCAGGACCGTAGTGGAGCGTTGTTCCTTCCGCACGAATAACACAATTGGCCGCGTCGGGCACTTCGAGCGTCGCCGACAAATGGTAGTTGCCTGGCAACCACTCCACCGCATGATTTAAAGCGCAGCGGACCTTTTTTTGAGTCTTCGGATTGATATCAATCAGCGTGTCCCCTTGCCGGGCCTTGGCGAGCGAAGCAGCCAACTCGACCTGATCGTCGACACCATCGCAAACCAAATCGGCCTTGGCCTTCTCTTCGGGTAACGAATCGGCGGCTGCTACTACAATGGCTGCCTGACATGAAAGCGAACAGAAACTCCACGCCAAGGCGAGAGCGAAGCAGCGAAAAAAATTCATAGAAGGGGGCCTCCCACTAACCAGAACATCGACACCCAGCAGCTTGCTAGCTCTTGCTGCGTTTACCACTTTTACGTCCATAAGAGCTGTCCAATTCGAATACCACCTCACCTTTCGGAGGAATAGTACACTTAAAGGGACTTTTCTTGAGATTACCGTAATCGGGAGGGACCACATTCTTCACATTCTTGAGATACGGGCTGGCCGGCGAGCTGGCCATATAAGCCAGCTTCTGAGCATCCATCGTTTCGTCTATTTCCACATCAAGCTGATCGGGTGTCGCCAGCTTCAAGACGGTTACCGTATATTCTCCGGCAGCCAGTCCATCATTTACCTCTAACGAAGTCAATTCGAAGCTGCCATCGGCTTGGGTCAGGCCACTGGCTGGCCGTCCTCCCGTCTGATCCGTCTTGTAAAAGGTTACCGTGGCATTGGAAAGTGGTTTGCCATCGAGTAGCAAACGTCCCTTCACTTGTATCAATCCATCACTGCAACCCGCCTGCAAGAAGACTAAAAGCAATGTGAACGTGGCTTGCCAGACACGTCCCTGGTTGCTGGATTGGTGATGGCAAGTTTTCTGACAAGAAACCGATGGAATATTCATGCGATAATTAGCTCCAGGAAGGATTAAAATACATCTCCCTGGATAGCATAGCCGTCTGCCTTATTGCCTAGCAAGAGAAGGGTATCCTGATCAATACTATCAGAAAAGAAATGCACCGACGCGTCCACCATCACAGCATGCGCGCCACCAGGATGATTCGATCGAACACCTTGAGATATGTTGAAATTCCAAGGGTGTGTTTCTGGGGACGACGCGCAACTACCGCCATCCAAGTCCTCACCGGGAAAATTGATAGGAATGATCGTCGTGATATGGCTGACGCTACCATTTAGGCCTGCCCACCACCCCACTACAGGTGCAACACTACGGGAATGCCCTTCTAGACCGGGCAATTTCTCGGCCACCAATAGTGTGTTGCTGGTTCCGTCCGTCACATGCTTCATATTGACTTCCACAAATCCCACACGAGCAAACATCCCATACAAGGGGTATTCGACATCAGGAGCACCCGGCGCCCACCAGGCAGTTTCATGGATGCCTAAATCGGGGCGAAAACAATTGGGAGTCCCACTGGAGCCATGTGGAGCAAACGAGCACCCTAAGGGGCTCGCGCAATGGGAACCCATCACGCCGCTATAGTTAAAGTGAGGCTGATCTGGCTCAAAATCATCGCTTGGACAGCGACCCACCGGCAAACGGGGAAAGTCACTACCTTTGAACCCAGCATAATTGGTGACAGGATTGCCAGACTGGGGAAACGTCAAGCCATCTGCAAAAGCTTCATATTCTGCATGGATCGTTTGCAATTCAATATTGGGTAGTACCCTTAGGACCCATGTCCCCTGATTGAGCGCCCCAAAATTGTTAGGGTAAGCAAAGGAGGGAACCTGAGCGATGAATTCCTCGTCGGTCCAACCATTTTCTCCGCCAGCCGGGAATCGGTTATGCTGGTCGTGGTACGTTTGCAGGGCTAAGCCCCACTGGCGAATATTACTTTGGCACTGTGTACGGCGCGCTGCCTCGCGTGCGGCCTGCACGGCGGGTAGGAGGAGGGCCACCAAGACACCGATGATGGCGATCACCACCAGAAGCTCAACCAGCGTAAAACCAGAAAGTCGCCGTCTCATGAGTGTTGTATCCTTCTTCTCTTCTCTGATGAGGTAGGAAGCTACCATAATTCTGCCTGGGTTGTCCTATCTTCTACTGCAAGCGGGAAAATCTGAATTTATCGCCTGGAAATCCAAGGGGCCAGTAAAAGGGGGCAGTAAAATATTGGGTAGGTCCAGCTTACCATAACACGAAGTAATAGGGCAACATTTTATCAATTAAAAACCGCGGCTAGCTGCTTGATCTAAAAAGCGATTTTCGCGCTCCAATCCGTGCCTTAGGATTGGCTTGATTTCCATGGAATAAGCTTAATTCGAAATGCCCAGCTACTCTGGAGCACTGCATGTCGCCTTCCACCCCCTGGGGAATTTAGCCAATTTTACAACAAAAAAATTGACAAACTTCTGAGAGTTTGTAGCATAGTAGGGTGGTGGAAAAGATTTGCTAAAAAGCCAATTGCGTTTAGCGAAGCGGTATGTAATGCCTAGCTACAGTCAATACAGACGCTACCAAAACAGAAACCACCAAAACAGAAACCACCAAAACTTTTAACTTATCCGGTTTTTACCGCCCTGACCTCGTTCGATGGCAATGGGTGTGCAGCTCTTGAAAGCCCGGCGTGGCAATGCCAGGGGCAGCCGAGACTCGCTAAGAGTCTCGTCACTGGCTAGCTGCCACATCGGGGCATAGTGCCATATCGGACCCGTGCTGGGAAAAGTACTTCAATTCAGTACGATCAGTCGTATCTGAGACAAGTTGCATAGAATTCACATCTGCTCAAGAGGTACTTCAGTCAACT
>PATG01000141.1 GCA_002713555.1 Planctomycetaceae bacterium | reverse complement strand
TCATCCAGATGCAAAAGCAAAAGAGCGGCAACATCATCATGATTTCGTCGCAATCGGGAATTGTTTCCAACGCCAATCAGGCCTCGTACAATGCGTCGAAGCACGGAGTCATCGGACTCTGCAAGTGCATTGCCCACGATCATGCCCTGGAGGGAATTCGCGCCAATGTGGTCTGTCCAGGCAGCATGAAAGACACAGCCCTGACCGCCGGCCTTCCGGAGGAGCACACGCGTCCCTTCCTGAAAGCCAGTTTGCTTGAACGCTGGGCCGCGCCCATGGAAGTCGCCAACTGCGTGCTCTTTTTAGCTAGTGATGAGGCATCGTACGTAACCGGCGCCGTGTTGATCGCGGATGGAGGGTATACGACGAAGTAGGAGGTTGATCGCCTGGTCATGGCTGACGTCAATCTTGATTGATGAATAACGACTGTTGATTGTTGATTTTTGAAATAAAGAGAACCTTTGTTTTATCCTCGGTCCCAGGCTCCCGCCTGGGGCTGAACTGCACTAGAGGCTCCTGCCTCGGGTTTTGCAGGCAGTAGCCTGGGAACCAGTTAGAATCAACAATCATCAATCGTAAATAAATGATTGTATCCCGCATCCCGAGGCCCTCATGAAAATCGACCCCAACGGCAGCTACTTCATGCCCGTAAGCATCCCACAGCGGCCGATCAAGGCTGGGATGTTCGAAGATGTGTGGTTCATTGCTGCAACATACGAGACGAACAAGGATGCCATGGTGGCGTTGTTGCCTGAGCCCTACGAACCAGACGACGACCCGCTGGTAACCGTGTGGTATGCCAGGTGTCCTCAAGTGAATTTCCTGGCGGGTGCCGGATACAACATGATTGGGGTTGATCTGGCCACATTTTTTAATGGCGCAAAAGACCAGCTGCGAGGAAACTACTCGCTGATCCTCTGGGAAAACCAATGGAACCCGGTTACCCGTGGACGCGACTTGCTGGGTGTCCCCAAGCTCATTGCGGATGTTCCCGATTTCACGCGGGAATCGGAAAATTGGCGCGGAGAAGGACGTGAACACGATAGCATGCTGTTAAGCGTGTCGGTCCAGCAAGCCAAAGCCCAAACCGACTCTCATATCGCGCAGGCGAATGAGGCCATGAACAGCGAAAACTGGATGGGATGGAAGTATATTCCCAACATCGATGGCAAGGGCGCCGCCGTGAGCCACCCCACACGGATTGGCCGGCAAATTACGATTGAGGAGTCCTGGCTCGGAGAGGCCAGTGTCACTTACGGCGATATCGATGGCGACGCGCACCCCTGGACGGGCGACATCGTCACGGCTTTGAGGACATTAGAGGTCAAAGAGTATCGAACCGGCACGGTCAATCACGGTTCTATGACAATCACCAGAGCGCTGAACCGTGTGTTGGAGTAACAACGCCCCCCCACATCCCACATCCCGAGTATCTAACTACCGCCTTCGGCCTTGTTTCCTCCCTATAGGTCGGCGGCCTCAGTTGCATCCTCCCAAAGGATCCCCCACATGAAACCAAAAATGACAATGGCACACGTAGCAATTATGGTCAGTGACATCGAAAAGTCGCTTCACTTTTATCGAGATCTACTCGGATTCGACGTGGTGTCACCCGAAGAGCACATCGATGGGGCAGTCGCCAAAATGGTCGATATGCCGCATGTGCACATGCGCGAATACCGCTTACGTCCATCGGGTGGCATCGACGGATTCGAAAGAACCAGCGGCTTGGGCTTTACATTCGACCTCATTCAATGGATCTCTCCTGAGAGCCCCCAGCAAAGAGGCCCCATTCATCAGGTCCCCAGTTCCCACTTTTGTTTCGGCGTCGACAATCTGCCAGCGATCTACGAACGGCTTAAGGAAGCTGGCGTGGAATTCGTATCTCCCCCAGTCCTGTTTACAGGTGAAGGCGAATGGAATGTGCTCTTCTTTTACGATCCGGATGGCAATCTGCTGGAATTCAATGAGCACGGCGCCGGTGCGCAAAAACCGCATGATTATGAATGGAGCACCGTGGACATGGACGAACTGGTCGAATAGTACTTGCTGGAAGTAGATGCTGCTGACCGGCCAGAATCTTCGATGTAACTGTCAATTATAAAATGGCCTATCCCTGAACTATTTTGAACAGGAGGCAACAGAGAAGGTGACTCTCCGTTGTCTCTGTGATCTCCTGTTCAAAATTTTATAGCGCTAGGTTTATGTGTTTTAGCAATAATGGACAGATACTCTTCGATGACTGCGGGGTCAAGATTAGTGAACCGCAAATGGACGATCTGCGGGTCGGTTTTGAAAGTCGCTTGAAGCTGAGATTCTACGATAGCAAAGTCACTACGGATGCTGGAGTATTGAGTTGGAAGTTTCTGTCGTGTACACTAATCCTATGGACCTCAATCGTCGCCATCTCGCAAGACTTTGTCATTCCGGCGAGATTCCAGCAACTGGGGTATCGCACCTTTCTCACCCTTCGGTGTCAAATCTCTATGGTTTTCCGTTGGTTAATATCGGCCTCTATGATCCAAGGCTTGCTCTTGGGTTCGCTGGTTTGGGCTGGTTCGCCTGCTAATGACCACTCGCGTGGAAGCCAACACTGGGCCTTCCGCCCGCTTGTCCGTCCCTCGCCGACGCAGGTTGAGCACGCCGCTTATCGAACGCCGATCGACGGGTTCGTTCTCGACAGACTTTCCAAAGCGGGACTCTCGCTGTCGCCGGAAGCGGATCGCGAGCGTCTCATTCGGCGAGCGTACATCGACTTGATCGGTCTGCCCCCTTCGCCGGAGGCACTTGACGATTTCTTGGCGGACGATCGACCCGGCGCATACGAACGCCTCGTCGACGAGCTTCTCGCCTCACCCCATTTTGGCGTCCGGTGGGGCCGACACTGGTTGGACATCGTTGGCTATACCGATTCGGTGACCTTCGATGACGACTATGGTCCACCGCTTGGTTTCACCACTGGAAAGTGGCGTTACCGCGACTACGTGGTGCAATCGTTCAATCAAGACAAGCCATACGATCAGTTTCTCGCCGAACAAATTTCGGGCGATGAGATGGTCGATTGGCGCAATGCGGCGGAGTTCACGCCGGAAATTGTTGAGCATCTCGTCGCCACCGGGTTTTTTCGCTGCTGCGAAGATATCAGCCTCGAAGATAATCGCCCGTTTATTATCTGGTCGGTAGTGCACGACAGCATGACTCAGCTGGGAACTTCTGCACTTGGCTTAAGTCTTAATTGTGTTCGTTGTCACAGCCACAAGTTTGACCCCATCGAGCACGAAGAATACTACGGCATGATGGCGCTGTTAACACCTGCTCTTAATCCGGCCTCGTGGAAGAATCCGGAGCAACGAGCCTTGCCAGATATATCCACGGATGAAATGGCGGAGCTGAACGCACACAACGGCCCCATTGACGAAAAAGTCAAACCGCTCGGCGAAAGGCTGGTTGAGGTCCGCCGGCCTTATAAAGAGATTCGTCAACGCGAAAAAATGGTCAACATTCCCCAGCCGACGCGCAGCGAACTGAAAGCCGCGCTAGATGTAGCTGCCGATGCACGCAGCGACGCGCAACAGGCGCTGATCGTCAAACACGAAAAAGAAATTCTGGTCAGCGATGAGGAAATCGCGGACGCGTTGACTCCGACGGACCAACAGGTGGTCGATGAACTTACCAAACAGATTGGCCAGCTCAACGAGCAGCGCCGCACGCACGATTGGATTCAGGCGATGTATGACGTGGGGCCGCCGCCGCCCACGCATCTCTTCGATCGCGGCAACTATTTGACGCCGGCCGAAGAAGTTTCGCCCCGTTTCTTGGCTGCACTCTCCAATAAGTTCACCGACGGACTACTCCCCGCAGAGACGAGTTTCGAGTCCGAAACCCCAACGGACCAAGGGCAACAGACAAGTGGACGACGGACCGCGCTGGTCCGTTGGCTTACCGAGCCCCAATCGCCTGCCTCAGCGCTGGTCGCGCGCGTTTGGGCGAACCGCATCTGGCAGCACTTGCTCGGCGAGGGCATCGTCAGCACATCAGAAAACTTGGGCGTCACCGGTTCGCCGCCTACCCATCCGGAACTCCTCGAATGGCTGGCAACCGAACTTGTTCGCCTTGATTGGCAGGTCAAACCGTTGATCAAACAGATCATGATGTCGTCGGTCTACCGCCAGTCGAGCCTTGTAGACAGGAATCCCCAATCCGCAGGCGCCGATCCGCAACAGGTCGATCCGGAGAACCACTTGCTTTGGCGAGCGCGGCTTCGGAGGATTGAGGCCGAGGTCATCCGCGACACGATGCTCTCGCTCAGCGGTCAATTGGATGAGACGATGGGCGGACCGCCCGTCCCCCTTCACTATGCACCCGACGGCACGGTCACGGTTGCCAAGGACGGGCTGCCCGATCCTTCTGCCCGGGGGCGACGGACGCTCTATTTGATGAATCGCCGAATCTACAATCCATCGTTTTTGAGCGTGTTCGACAAGCCGATCGTCACAGCCGGCGTGTGCCGGCGCCAGACGTCGGCCGTCGCCACGCAGTCCTTAGCGATGATGAATGATGTGTTCGTTTTGGAGCAGACAGAACTCTTTGCCAAACGCGTGCGGCAGAGCGTCGACAATTCGGCCCAGGAGCAGATTGAACTAATCTACCGGATGGCGCTGGGACGCCGACCGCTCCCGGTCGAGCAGCAGTGGTGCCGACAGTTCCTTGACAAACAGACAGCCATTTTGCGGAACTCCGACAGAAACCCGGATCAAGTTGCCGACGCCGCCATGGCATCTCTTTGCCAAACCGTGCTGAGCACCAACGAATTTCTTTACCTTGAATAAGACGAAAATCGCCATGAACCCCAAACTCATCATGCCGGCGGTCACCCCCCATTCGCGGCGGGCTTTTCTCCAGCAGTTTGGTCTGGGCTTTGGCGGAATGGCCCTCGGATGCATGCTGGAAGGTGAGCAAGCGCCAGCGGCGTCTCAGAGTAATTCGTTCCGCGACCTTGCGCCTCGTACCGGCCATTTTGCTCCGCGGGCCAAGAGCGTGATCATGCTCTTTCAAAATGGCGGGGCGAGTCAGATGGATCTGTTCGACCCCAAGCCCGAGCTCCAACGGCGGAACGGACAAACGGCCGAAAACATTCGCGGGGGCAACGCCAACAGTTTGCAGCACGCGCCCCTCTTGGGCAGTGCGTTCAAATTTCAGCCTTACGGAGAGGTGGGCGTCGAGTTTTCTGAACTGGTGAGCAATTTGGGATCGATCGCCGACGATCTCTGCGTGGTGCGCTCTATGTACAGCACCGACCCGAATCACCCGGGCGCGACCTACATGATGTGCACGTGCAATAACCGTCCTGGACGACCCACCTTAGGAGCTTGGACCGTATACGCGCTGGGCAGCGAGAATCAAAACTTGCCTGGATACGTTCTCCTCCGAGATCCGGGCGTTTTTCACTCTGGCGGCGCGATGCAGATCACCAACGGTTGGCTACCGCCCCAATTTCGGGGCACGGAACTGCGCGGGGAGGGGGATCCGATCCTCAACCTGCAACCAGCCCAGGCCCGCCAGGCGGGAATTCAAGGCAACAATTTGGAGCTACTGGCCCGCCTTAACGATCTACATCGTAGCCGCTATCCGCACGATGCGGCCCTCGAGGCCCGCATTCAGAACTACGAGCTTGCTGCCCGCATGCAGCTGAAGGCCTCCGAAGAAGTGGATCTATCAGGTGAAACCGAGGCTACTAAGAAGCTGTATGGACTCGACAATCCGACCACCGCCAAGTACGGCCGCCGCCTGATGCTGGCCCGCCGCCTGGTGGAGCGGGGCGTCCGCTTTGTGCAGGTATTGCCCGGTGAAGCCCACAACGTTTGGGACCACCACGAGAACATCAACTTGGGGCTGCCCGACATTTGCAGCAAGATCGACCTGCCATCGGCCGGCTTGATAAAAGATTTGAAGCAGCGCGGCTTGCTGGACGAAACCCTCGTGATTTGGACCGGCGAGTTTGGCCGCCTGCCGACCTCCCAAGGGGGAACCGGTCGCGATCACAACCCGCACGGGTTCACGCTTCTGATGGCGGGCGGGGGGCTCAAACGGGGCTTTGTGTACGGATCGACCGACGAATTGGGGTTCGCCGCCGCGGAGAATCCGGTCGGCGTTCCAGACCTGTTTGCAACCATCCTGCACCAGCTGGGCCTGGATCACGAGCGTGTCGCCTATTCCGTTGATGGCGTTCGTGAAGACGCTACGGACAACAGGGCCAACCACGCGCGGGTGGTAACGGAATTGTTGGCGTGAATGAAGTACTGCGCGGCTGAGTGGCAATCCACCCTAGATGCTTAATGCTGGGCACTAACAAGGTTCAAGCATCGAGCATCAGGCCCTCGTTGTGGCTCTACTGGCTACGAGATTTAGGGAGTTGCTCTAAGCCGCATATTTCACCCTTTTCTCCGCTGGCGCAATTGGTCCACGGCGACTGCGGTTACGATGACCGTTCCGATGACGATTTCTTGAATCGGATCCTGCAGGCGCAATGCCGTACATCCATTCGAGATGACCTGCATGATCAAGGCACCGATCAAGGTTCCCACGATCGAACCACGGCCTCCGTTGAGGCTCGCGCCGCCGATGATGACCGACGCAATGACCAGCAGCTCCTTACCCGTGCCGGAAGTCGGGTTAGCAGACGAGAGGCGTGCGAACATGAGTAGCCCGGCGACTCCCACTGTGAAGCCGGCGATGGTGTAGACAGCCAGTCGCGTGGCCGAGATGGGAATCCCGCTGAACCTGGCCGCTTGTTCGTTGCCTCCTATGGCCTTGAGGTAGCTTCCCAGAACCGTGTAGTGGAGCAACAGGACGGCCCCCACAGCCAGCAACAGCAAGATCCAAACTCCGGGCGGAAAGAGCATCCAGCTCTGCTCAACTCTGGGGTTGAGCAGTTGCTTCATCCAGTCAGGGACTTGCTCGGGCGTCGGTCGAATGGTTCGATTCTGACCAATAAGCTTCGCTAGTCCCAAGAAGATCGTCATGGTTCCCAACGTGACAATAAACGGGACGACGCGCAGCGACGTGATCAACAGTCCGTTCAGAAAGCCGATCAGACATCCTGTAAGAATCCCCGCACTGGTGGCCAACCACGGCGAGTAGTCATGCTGCAGAAACCAGGCCAACACGACCGCACACAGAGCCATCCCGGTGCCGACCGACAAGTCGATGCCTCCCGCAACAATGATGACGGTCATTCCCAGTGCTGCAACGGCCACCGTGGCAGACTGAACCACAACGTTCTGCGCGTTGCGGAGCGAAACGAAATGGCCCCCATGCTCTTGGAGATTGTCGGCAATGGCAAAAAAAACAACGACGCCCAGCAAGGCAAAAAAGGGGCCCATGGCCGTCCCAGATGTGGTACGTACTTGCATTCCAGTGATGATAGTGCCAAAGGGTCTCACACTGCAACATGCTCGATGCTGGATGCTGGATGTTCGATGGGAGAAGGGTGACAAACGTTAGGCCCCAACGATCTCGCCAGGGCGAGTCTTCGACGGTTAAATCGCCGCTATACTGTATCGCACTTCTCGAGTTTTCGATTACCGCCATCGGAGTATTTAACTACCGCCATCGGCCTTGATTCCTCCCTACCGGTCGGCGGCCTCAGTTGCTTCCCTTCTCCCTTCCCGCAACCCGGGCTATCGCTCCATCAACGGGGCCAAAATCCTCTGGATCTCCGGAGTATCGACGTTGTCGCGTGTGGCAACGTATTCGCCTGTGCCGATTCGTCGCTCGACCGTTTTTCCGTCGAGGTGGGCCAGCACGGTTTTGACTCCACGATAACCCATCGTGAACTGATCTTGCAGGATCAGGGCGCCCACTTTTCCGGCTCGCAACGATTCGATCAGGTGGGGAGTCGCGTCGAATCCAACGAGGACAACCTTTTCTGTCAGGCCTTCTTCTTCCAATGCCTGCAATAGACCGGTTGCTGTGCGATTGCAGATGACAAAGAACCCATCGACTTGGTCACCAAATTGATTGAGCAGGTCCATGGACTTGTTGTACGCGTCTTCTTCGGTCGGCCCCGAGTATTGGTCATCGGATAGGACGTTGATTTCGGGGAATTCCTTTCGCATGGTATCCAGAAAACCATCTTCGCGTTGGACAGCACTCTCCTGCCCCACGGTGTACCTCAACAAGATCACATCGCCGTCACCTCCCAGTAGCTGAGCCAGGGTGCGGGCGCCCAACTGCCCGCCATGATAATTGTCGGTAGCGACAAAGCTGACCGTGTCCTCCTTGCTATCCAAAGCACTGTCGATCACCACCGTCGGAATCCCTGCTTTCCTGGCGTCGGCCACATAGGGTACCAGGGCCGTGCGATCAATTGGGGCTAGCACGAGTCCGTCGACCTGCTGGGTCACGTAGTTCTGCACAATGTTGATTTGTCCTTCGCGGTCATTCATCGTGAGTGGACCATTCCAGTAAATCTCGACGTTTCCCGCTTCGTCGGCCGCCTGCCGCGCGCCGGCCCGCACCGATTCCCAGACGATGTCGGTCGTGGCCATCGGAATGACGGCAATCCGGTAGTGCTTGCTGCCTTTGCCGGACGAAGAATCTTCAGCAGGCGAATTGGTCGAGTGGACGCCACAGCTCAACAAGGTGGCTAAGGTCAACAAGCATAGGATGCACACTAAGTCGTGAGATCGTAGCACTTTAGCGTATTTCATCATCGATTGGTGTCCTGGGTCTGTGGTTATCGGGTTGTGGCAGTTGAGGTGCCAAATTTTTTTCTCGTCACTACTGGGGAGGCTCTCTGGGGGTAATCACCGACCTCACGATGGTGCAACTCCATGGCTTTCAAGACATTACATCTAGCCAGCGAAATAAATCTCGGTTGATGGCTGAATATCAACAGCATCTCTCGGATAGATATTGCTCCAGTTTCCGACATTTACTTGACTAGACTGGCCAAACCTGTTTCAATGGTCTTAGCATTCTAGTTGATAATTTTCTTGTATGCTCGACTAATCCAAATCCTAATCCACTGGCTTTTTTCATCCTGGCCCTGGGGCCTAATGATATGGCCTAGTCTAATCGTCTAATATAATAATCTAGGCATCAGTTCGGGTAACGCTGCCCGAGGCTGGGCCATCCTACGTCAAGAGAATCTTACAAAACAAGTGCCCGGCACGGGGATGGCTTGCCTATTCAAAGGAGACATGTCCAATGATGCGTTGGAAGTTGATGATTTTTACGTTCGTCGTCGTTGTATCAGCGTTCTCTGCTCTCACTGTCTATGCAGGACCTTATGTAGACGCCGTTCTGGCCGATAATCCTTCTGGGTATTGGCGATTGGAGGAGAGTGGTGGCACGGCAGTGGACAGTGCAACTACCATAGGCGGAGCAAATGATGGGACCTTCGTTGGCGCAATCTCTACCACAACTGGGGCCATCCCTTCAGAGACTTCGAACATTGCGTTCCAAAGCACAGGTCAAAACGACTACGTTCAAATCCTGGACACCTTTACCAACGGTGCCATGAGCGCAACCGAATTCACCATCGAACAGTGGTTGAAGCCCGATAATTCGTATGCGATTACCCAAGGCAACTCGGTGGTGCGAGGCTTCTTCTTCGGTCCGGGATCCTCAACCTGCTGCCATTCGCAAGGCACCCTGCATTTTGGTAACGACACTCTTGCTGGTATCGATGGATTAACCGGGTCGAATATTATCACTACCCCGTCGGGGACGGGGCTTGACCCCTTCAATTGGACGCATGTCGTGTTTACTGCCAAATCGGATGGTGCTGGCGGTACGGACATGGCATTGTACTTCAACGGGGAGCAGAAGGCTGCGGGAAATACCCCAGGGAATGTCCCTGACGACAACGCGGGTGAAGACATCCAAATCGGCACGCTTGCCTTGGGGCCAGAAGAAAATCCCTATTCCAGTCTGGTGCAGGGATTCAAAGGCGGCATCGACGAAGTGGCCTATTACAATTACGCCCTGTCAGGATCGAGCATCTGCCAACACTATCAGGCCGCGGGTGGATCGTGCACCGACCCTGGCCCTCCAGGCATTTGGAATGTCGATGCCACCAGCAGCTGGCAATCCGGCCCCAATTGGACGTTGAATGACTCCCCAAATGGTGTCAACGATATCGCACAATTCACGGGCGCAACCACCGGACCGCGAACGGTGTTCACTGAATCACCCGTGACGGTCAATGGCATCGTTTTCGATAATGCGAACGAATATGTGGTGGGCGGGAATCACCCTGTCAGCCTGTCAGCCAGTACCATCCCGGTGGTGGTCGATCCAAGTATCACGGTCTCCTCAGGTAGTCACAAGTTTACGACCGAAGTCAATTTGTTGAACGATACCGCGCTCAGCATCGACTCCAACGCGTCGCTTGAGTTCATCAACCAGCTTTCGTTGAACGGCAATGTCCTTACCAAGACGGGCGATGGCGTCTTGCTGATCAACAGCGACTCCAATACGGGCACTGGCACGATCGACGTTCAAGGTGGTGTGCTGGCCGCTGGCGGTAACATCAGCGGCAATGTCATTATCGGCGCTGGCGCCACCCTCTCGGCGGGTAGCAATTCCCCACCGCCCCTCGCTGTTGCGACTCAGGTACCAGAACCCCACTCCGCTATCTTGATCGCGGCAGGTTTGCTTACGCTGGGCTGGTCAACGCGTCGATCTCAAGTTGGTCGGCAAAAGCTATTGTTGACACTTTTGTTGGTTGGCATCGGCACGCTGGCTGTTGAGGGTCAGGGTTACGCCCAGTCGTTGACCGATTATCGGAATGCCGTCCTGGCCGATAGCCCGTCCGGATATTGGCCGCTCGACGAGACCAGTGGAACGACTGCTGCTGACATTTCAGCCGTCGGTGGCAATAACGATGGCACGTACTTTGCGCACGCGACGCGACCCGGTTTTATTACCGGTTCCGACGCGTTTGACAGTACGGGTGGCATCAATGATGGCTCCGCTTCCAACAATTATGTCAGGATCAGTGACAGTGGAGCTACCGCATTTACCAACGGTGCCATGGCCGCGACCTCTTTCAGCGTCGAGGCCTGGGTGTATGCCGATCGACTCAGCGGGTCGTCTCCTCCCGGAAACTGGTTCGTACGAGGCTTCTTCTTCGGAGCCGGAGGACAGTTCATTCAGCACAACGGGACAAGCGTCGCTGTGGGTGTCGATAATGCCGGTGGGGGTCTAGCGACGATTGACTCTCAAAAATGGACGCACGTCGTGGCGACTTTTGCAGATGATGGTGCTGGCGATACCGACCTTACGGTGTATGTAGACGGAGAACAGTTTGGGCCTTTCTATCGCTCTGAGCTTCCGCTCGGAGGCATCCCGCACTCCCCCGGGGTTGCAGGTGACAACACCGGTGAAGATATCCAAATCGGTACGCTACACTTTTTCGATTACGCTAAAAGGATTCAGGGATTTGATGGCGGCATCGACGAATTGGCCTATTACGACTACGCGCTCGATGCGACACGCGTACGAGCCCATTGTGAGGCCGGTAGTAGCACCTGCGCGCCAACGGTGCCTCATGTTTGGAGCGAGAACGGATCAGGTAGTTGGCAAGACGATTCTAACTGGTCATTTGATGACTCCCCTGACAATGCGGAGGAGATCGCCCAATTGACCGGTTTCATCGATTCGCCGCGAACGGTGTTCACCGAAAGCCCCATTACGATCAATGGCATCGTTTTCGACAATGCCAACCAATATGTCGTCGCCGGAAACGACGCGATTACCCTCTCGCAGACAGGCGGAGGAACCGATCCAACCATTGACGTGATGTCGGGCGACCATCAAATCCAGACCGAGGTCCTATTGACCGATGACCTGACGATCAACGTCGATGCCGGCGCAACGCTCGAGTTCGTCAATCGGCTTACGCTGGATGGCAACGTGCTTACTAAAACGGGCAGCGGTACGTTGATCATTAACGAAAGCTTCGGGGATGTCCCGGTCGTGGTCGTCGCCGCTAGTGCTGCTACGATACCCGAACCTAATTCGGGAATACTGCTGCTAGGCTGCCTGTCAGCTGGGTCCTGGTGTCGATGGCGTAAGAGGATGTAAGATATAGGGTTGCGGCCAGATGTCCGATGATGGGTTCGCTCGTTCGAAGTGTTACCGAACATCGGGTTCGGGAGTGCTGTAGTTTTCGAAGGAGTTAACAGTCAGGGAGGTCGCAGTAAGCGTGGCCTCACGGGCGTTGTGTAACCCTGTTAATGACTTACGGGTTAATGACTTACGGGGGGGTTTTTCGGAATTTGCTGAATTTCCTTGCAAAAAAGTTTCCTGGTCTATATACTGCAATAGCTTCCAGTGTAGGCTCGGCAACACTGGGGAGTCGTTCAATCCGAAACAACTTTTCATTCACTTGCTAGTTTTCATTCGCTTGATGGGTCACTAACGCAAGCAAATCATTACTAATCGTAAATGGGGGGATACCAACGGGTGTAAGAATCTGCTGCGTGCGCGCAGTTCGTTCCTGCGTCCTTTTTTTATAGACTGGCTTTTTTATAGGCTGGACATAAGAAGGTTGCCGTCCGTACTTGCCAGCAAGTTGAAAGACTACCAGAGAGAGCGCGAACGAGTATTTTTTTGTTTAACCTAGCCGTTGTTACTATGGATCATTCTGAACGACGACGTATGTCGTCGAGAAGAGCCCTGTTCGTGCAGTCGGCCACAACTGATGGGAGAGTGACTAATGAAGTATAGGAATTTGGCTAGCGCAATGTGCGCATGTTTCGTAGTCGGCTTGGCCGTGCTTCTTTTGGCAGGCCAGGCTTTCGCCACGCCGGCGAGTTTGGCGGCTTATCGAGCTGCCGTCTTGGCTGACGGCCCGTCTGGTTACTGGACGCTCGACGAGACCAGTGGAACGACTGCTGCCGACATTGCACCCCTCGGTGGTGCAAACGACGGCAATTACGATGTCGGTGCTCATGGAACGCGACCCGGTTTTATTGCCGGTTCGAACGCTTTTGACAGCAGCGGTCCTCATGAATACATCAGAATCTCGGACACTGGAGCTACCGCGTTTACCAACAACGCCATGGGCTCGTCAGAGTTCAGTATGGAGGCCTGGGTGTATCATGATGATGCGCTTGTATCTCCTCCCGAAAACTATTGGGTACGAGGATTCTTCTTCGGCGCGGGCGGGCAATA
>PATG01000108.1 GCA_002713555.1 Planctomycetaceae bacterium | reverse complement strand
CGCGATTGCCACAACCTTGACCCAATGGACCAGTGGTCGTTTCAACGCCACTCGTATGACCAAACTCAGGGTGCCCAGGTGTCGCGCTGTCCCATTGGCGGAAATTCCGCAGGTCGTCGAGCGTGACCGATAATTCACCCGTTGCACTGCCCTGGGCGTTGACTTTTTGGACACTCGCCAGATGGAGCATGGAGTAGATCAGCATCGAGGCATGCCCGCAGGAAAGCACATACCTGTCGCGGTTCGGCCATTGGGGGGCACTTGGGTCGTAGCTTAGCGTATCGGTCCATAACTGGTAGGTGACGGGTGCCAGAGCCATGGGTGTGCCCGGATGTCCGCAACCGGCGGCTTCTACACCATCCATGGCAAGCGTGCGGATCGTATTGATAGCAAGTTGTGTCAGGTCTTTACTGGTGGTAGTCATGTGTCTTTAGTTGGAGGCTGATTGGAAAAGGCAAAGGGGTAATATACGTCTTCAAATTACGGCATGTCAATTGACACATTGTAAAGAGATGTTCGTGATGCCAGGGCAGCTGGAGAGGTCGCGGGTCCCAGTGGACAGGGCCTAGTCCATCCATCCTCCAGGGCACCGCGGCGGGAGTACGCCGTTCGTCATCGAGCAAAAAGAATCTCGTAGCTTATATTTCTTGAATCGCCCGTTCGACGGATTCGACTTCATGGTTCTGCGTCAAGCAGGAGACCGTAACATCAGCGGACCATTTTTCACCGGGGGATAGATCGACAATTCGTCCTTGTTCCGCTTCCTGGGTTCGGGGGTTGGGGAAATTGGTGGCTGGTTCGATCCCCGTCACATAGCCGTCTTGACTTGCAACTGAATTTTTCCAGAGGGTAAAGCAGGGCAAGCAATTTGTATTGAATTGGAGCGCCGTGCCCATCGTGCCCGATGCGTTTTTTAGCAAGACCTGAGTTTGGCCCTTTTCGTCACCCGATAATTCAATAAAGAAACATTGTTCAGGACGGCCGGCAGCCGGTGGGCTATAGATGTCCCATGATTCAGTATTGTCTTTTTCAGCTTCCAAACTGTTTCGAATGCTATGTATCGGTGCAACAATCTTCGACTCTGGAGTAAGCAACGGTTCACCTATGTTGATGTGGTATAGCATTTGCATTTGAGCTGGCGTGCCACCGAAATTTTCTACTTCATCGTGAATTGTAAAAGAAGTTGAATCGATTGTGGTAGTTAAGGATGCTTCGAGACGTAACTTTTGGAAGTGAAAGCTGGCTTCTTCTACGAATCCTCTGACAGTGATCTCCCCCTGGGAGTCTACAGTGACATCGACGTAGTATGCAGGGCGATTCGCAATACGCCCATGCAGCGGATACTGCAGATGTCCCAAGGCGTCGAAATCGGGAGCTCCATTGCTTTCTAACCCACAGCGTACGAGGAGTTCGTCGAATCCTTCCAGCCAACCCAGGCCCTTAGGGTCAAATAAGGGCACATGTTGAGGATGGATAGGTCCGCGTACGGGTGATTGCCAGCCTATTTTTTCATTGCCAATTTCTGCTTTCCAGATTCCCATGCCACGTGTCGGAATTACCATCGTTCGCATGCGGCCATTATCAATTTCGATAAGGTCCACTCCGGCACTCAGGCCACATCGGAGTGTTCGCTGAGAAACTTTCCACGATCCTGGCAGATCGGGAAAATCATCCGATGTTAGGCAGAACGTCGTGTCATGGAGATCCTGAGTAGCATCTGTGAGTGTCCATGTTTGTCGAGTCATGATTGGTCCACTTCAATGAGAATGATAAATCAACTCCTTATCCTGGTGCGGATGGCTTCGTTATACGTCTTCTATTCACTCCTTGCAAAGGTTCTTTAGCAGGAAGCACGCCTGCCAGACTGGAAGCTCTGTTTGGCAAGATTTGCAATAGAAATTGCTCGATGGGCATCCGACAGGCTGGAGGACTTCAGGACGAGGCTTTCGACAGCTCGATGGAAATGGAGCAGCAGTTGTTCGCCGACCGGGCGTTCATGATCGAGCGTCTCCAGGTGCTGCCCTGCTTCGTCGAACCAGGCTACTGTGTTAGGGAGATCCACAAAGGCGATGCCATTTTCGCAGACGACTTTCAAATCGGCTGGACGCCGATAAGAGGCAGACTCTTGCAGGATTTCTGGAATATAATTGCCACACCGGATGTTGGCCAAGGGGCCAACGCCCTGTTTTCCGTCTGGCGAAAAATCTAAACTAACCGACAAGTATTTATGATGCTTGCCTGTCGCTTCCAGTTGTCCATCGGCAATCAATGAAGTTGGCTCCGAATCGACAACATACCGACACCAATCTACCAACTCGACGAGATCTCGACCGCAACGATCATGTGCACGGTCATTTTCAGCAAAGCTGCGTCTGCGGTTGCAAAACAGCAACTGTGGAGCCCCTAGTTTGGTGGCAATCAATTCTTTCAGGCGGAGTGTGGCCGGGGAAAGACGGCAGGGGAATTCGGCCATGAAGGCTATTCCCGATTCTTCGACGCGCTGACGCAAATGCGATGCTTGATTGTCTTTCAGGTCGATTGCTGCTGCACAATAGACGGCCTTGCCAGCATCACAAGCCGCGTAAATAGGTGCGGCTCCAAAAAAATTTGCCGACAGTAGTAAGACCCCGTCAATGTCACTGCGCTGCGTGAGTGTGCGAAAACCATCGTGAACGGGTGTCCCGAATTGCCGGGCAGCTTGTTCGGCATGATGCCGAACGGGATCGCAGATAGCACAGACTTCAAAGCGATCCGAGAGGGCTCGTAAAGCTGGCAAATGTCTTGATTCCCAAGCTGCCCCTACCCCCACAACTCCAATTTGTAGTTTCATTCTGAAGTGATTCCCCGTTTAAGGTTCTTGCTCTAAGAAGTATAACTTGAAAACTAGGATTCGCTCAATTCTGATCTGATTCGTTTACGGTTTCTTAGAAAAATGCAAATCTCTGCCATAATCCCGGCTGTTAATGAAGCTGGAGGGATTGAACGAGCTGTCCAAGGGGCCTGGGAGGCTGGTGCTGACGAGGTACTAGTCGTTGACGGGGGAAGTAGCGACGCGACAGTTGAATTGGCCCTTCGAAGTCGTGCTCAGGTCCTCTCGTCTGCAAGAGGAAGGGCCATTCAACAGAATCTTGGGGCCCAACACGCCACAGGCGATGTACTGCTCTTTTTGCACGCGGACAATTGGCTGGACCCGGATGGGGGTCAGCAGATTCGTGAGATGCTGGTCGATCAGTCGATCCTGGGGGGAGGGTTTTGTCAGGCTATCGATGCCCCCCAGTATTGGTACCGGTGGATTGAAGGTGGGAATGCCTGGCGGGTCCGGTTGCGGGGCCTCGTCTATGGGGATCAGGCGATTTTTATGCGAACCGAAGTTTTTCAGAAATTGGGAGGATTTCCTCAGGTCAAACTTATGGAAGATCTGTTGTTGATGCGCAAGTTTCGCAGATTGGCCAAACCCATACTTTTGCCGGGGCCCGTACATGTCCACCCGCGTCGTTGGCAGCGTTGCGGTGTCGTACAACAAACACTCTGCAATTGGTCTCTGTTGGGTGCTCAGTGGTTGGGTATTGCTCCAGATCGACTGGCAAGATTTTACCCGTCCCACGACCAAACACAGATTTAGCCTAGAACCCATTTCAAAACGCCCTTGATGAGTCAAGGTTCCTGAGGAATTCGACCCTTTAACCTGGTTATGAAACTGGTTCTAGGTCTCTAGGTACCGTCTTGGTTTTTTGATTTCGATAACTGATTTTTCCAGGGAGTGAGCATCTCGTCTAATAGTTCCATGGGCAGGCCAATAACATTGGACTCGCTACCCTGTTCAATATGCAGCCAACCGACACGATCCTGGTATCCGAAAGCGCCTGCTTTGCCTTGCCACAGATTACTGGCTAGATACTCATCCAGCTTGTCGTCCGATACGTTATCCATTCGCAGTTGGGTACTAACAATGCGTGTTTCTGGAGACGCCTCGGAATCTTTCACTTGATAAGGCCAGACACAGAGACCACTGTAGACACGGTGGGTACGTCCACGCAAAAGATGGAGCATGGCCTGGGCATGCTCTTCGTTCTGTGGTTTGCCAAGGATGGATCCATCGCACTCGGCAACTGTGTCGCAAGCAATAAGTAGAGAGGGTTGCTTGGAATGAGCTTTTTGAAGTTGACTTGCTACGTTTGCCGCTTTTTTGAGTGCTAGTTCTGAGACCAGCGCTGCTGGTCCTCCCGTACTGCAAATGCCACATTCCACAGATTCGTGGGGCACGATAATTTCAAAGGCATAGCCTGCTGCGGTAAGCAATTGCCGACGTTGCGGCGATCCACTGGCGAGCAGAAGAGATAGAGACATTCAGGTAGCTTCCTTATTACTGACGGTTGAACTTGGTATTTGAGGGCTCTGTTAGTTTTTGAGAGCTGTGTTATGGTAGACATTCCGCAAACCAATCTTTAGCAATACCTCATTATGGCATCCCCGTCCCACCAGCTTGATGTACTTTATGAGGATAATCATCTTCTGGTGGTGAACAAGCCTGCGATGCTGCCAACCATGGGGGTTGCGGAAGGGCGGCCCAGCCTTCTGACCATCGCAAAGCAGTATATACGTAAAAGGTACCAGAAACCTGGCAATGTCTATCTGGGAATCGTGAGCAGACTGGATGCGCCTGTGACCGGTGCTGTGGTGATTGCCCGAACCTCGAAAGCGGCTTCCAGGTTGTCGGCGGCCCTACGAGATAGGCAGGTCGAAAAAACTTACATGGCAGCCGTATCGGGCGTGCCTGAGCAGCTGGAAGCCACGCTCGAACACTATTTGCGCAAAGATGAGCGGCATCGACGCATGCACACTACACAGGAGGACACACCCCAGGCCCAATTGGCCCGTCTGCGCTACCGTGTCTGCAAGTCCCACCAGGATGTCTCCTTACTTGAAATACAGTTGGAAACAGGTCGCAAACATCAAATTCGTGTCCAGCTAGCGAAGATTGGACACCCGATTCTTGGTGATCGAAAATACGGAAGTCGAGCAGATTTTTCATTAGGCATTGCATTGCATGCAGTGACTCTGAAGTTTACACACCCGGTTCGCCAAGAAGTATTGCAATTCGATGTCCCATTACCCGTTTCCTGGCAACAACAGCGCTCGGTTAAATCATGTCTGGAATGATTTGGGTTCCGGGTCTAGTTTTTCTTGGCGCAGCCCCTGGTAGCGCACTAAACTAGCAACAGAGGATAGCTCTTCGGCGATCCCTACTGTTCTCGTGAGGAAATCCGATTTTGGTGCGTACAGAACGATCCATATTGGAGCAAGCTGGTCTGGCCAGTGGGTTACTTACTGAAGAGCAAATAGACCATGCCTGGCAGATGCTCGTCGAATCACAGCCGGTAGCTCATTTGTCGCTGGAAGAAATTACTGACAAACAATTGGCTGAGCAGCTTGTAGCTCTGGAGTATATCAACCGCTGGCAAGCCGAGCAGCTTTGCCATGGTCGTACGAAGTTTACACTTGGCTCTTATCGTATCTTAGATGCGATTGGACATGGTGGGATGGGGTGGGTGTTCCAGGGAGAGCATGTACTGTTGGGGCGCATCGAAGCGATAAAAGTACTCCCGAAGAACCAAACCAATCAGAATTCTATTGCCAGTTTCTGCCGGGAGATTCGTGCTCAAGCGCTCCTGGACCATCCAAATCTAGTGCGTTTGTCTTACGCGGACACGGATGGAGAAACCTATTTTTTGGTTACCGAGTATGTGCCGGGTACCGACTTGAGGCGATTGGTTCGTACCCATGGCCCGCTGTCTCAGGAGCAAGCCGCTGTGATTATTTCGCAAGCTGCCCAAGCTTTGGGCTACGCACATACTCAAGGTTTGATTCATAGGGATGTTAAGCCAGGAAATCTTCTCATTACTCTCGAAGGCAATACGAAATTGACTGATTTGGGATTGGCTGTTTTTTCAGACGATGCAGCTGCTATCGAGAGTAAGCCAAAACATATTGTGGGAACCGCAGACTTTTTGGCTCCAGAAGTTATCGTACAACCAGGAGAAGTTCACTCCATTAGCGATGTATATTCGCTCGGTTGTACTTTGTACTACGCAGTCACCGGGAAGGTTCCCTATCCGAGTGGAGACACGGCAGACAAATTGCGCCGACAATTGGATGATGAGCCGATAGCTCCTCAGCGATTGAATCCTGAGGTGGACGATTCATTTGCTGAAGTCATCAAGGAGATGATGCAAAAACGTCCTGCAGATCGCATCCCTACAGCAGCAGATGTTGTCAAGCGGTTGCAGCCTTGGGTGGCCAGTGCAGGACAAAATGTTAACAGGAGTATCGGGGTACTCGCCGAAATACAAACCGATCAAGATTTTTACGAGGCAACTCTTGCCGACACGGTTGTAGCAACCTATGAAAAGACTGAAACTCCCAGTTTGCCTGCTTCTTCCTCAAAGGACTTGTCGCTCGTCAGCAAACGGAATAACACACCGCCTCCCGTTATCGCTGAGCCAGAGCAGGAGGGGACGCCTCTGCTCAGCCGACCTATGATGCTCTTGGTTGCCGTTGCCGTACTTGTAGCCGTTCTTGCAGTTGTCTTGATATTCAAAGTCAGTTGAACAATAGCTGAGTCTGTAGCACTTCGACTCGCCTTGCGCTGTGTCGGGTTGGGTTGAAACCTTTGAAACAGCGCTTTGTAGTCGGATCCGCCAGGATTCGGGAGGAGTAGAGTAAGGCCAAGCCAACCCACAGGATCCAGAAGTCTGGCGATATTTGCTACGGCAGGAATGAGGGCGCTTTCGTATTCTTAGCTCATTACCAGAGAACAATCTACCACAAGAGAATTGAACGATTATGCTGCTAGAAAAGGACTCAAGTGACCGCTTCCAAGTCGTAGGTGGGTGCACGCCACTTACTACTCATATTATATAGATCAGATGTTCAAAGCGGTGGTGTGAGCCAAGACAGTCGCTACACGTGCTACTGGTTTCGAATTTAAAGTCCGCTAGGAGTGTTGCGCTATCGCTGCATGCGCCCTGTTCACTCGTAAGAAGAAATAGATCTTTCTCTAGCCGGCAGTTTTCTTGTTGCGAATCGCGGCATTGAGTTCGTTCTGAAGATCGGAGATTTCTCGAGCGCCAAGAAATCTTCCCAATAATTTGCGCGTGTCCGAAAACATTTTGTCGATGCGGGCCTGTATTTTGGCATCTTCTGATCGATTTAGCTTGTTGTTCTCGACGGATGATAATTGCTGGTCAAAGGAAGCTCGTCCTGGCAGCCCGTCCAATTCGCTGTAGAGTTGACGCGCTTCCTCGAGTTTTCCTTTTTCCAGACGTTCTCGTACACGAGCCGAAAGAAGAGTTCGTCGGGCTACGAGATCAATAAGTTTCTCGCGCAAAGATTCAAGGCTAGCTTGTGCTCGTAGCCGTGCTGGGTCGTCTGCGACGGGAACTTCGCCTTTGGTTGCGGCTCCAGGGGCTACAGGTATTTTGGCCAGAAGTTGTCCATCACTACGCAAAAATAGCGTACTGACAGGATGGTCGGTGGAAGGAACTTCAATGATTCCGTCTGCCGATGTTAATCCGAGTAATTGACTTTGCTTATCGGGTGTTTCCTTGCGAAATACCTCATAACCACTCAATGCTTGCTCCCGATCATGACGAGCATGAAATCGAACCATGGACGTGCCGGGTGTGTGGCGTGTTGCTATTGCCATATGTTCGACACGCCCGCGGCGGCGCAACCCGAAAGGAGTTCGTATTCCACTATAAACTTGACTGACCCATTGGGATTCTTTGGGTTCCAAGAGGCTCAAAATTGTCCAGGGGACTTCTTTAACATCTTCAGGACGGACTTCACCGGAACTACTTGTCCTAACCAACATGGGCTGGAACACATCATTGGGTTCTGTGAATAAATCCTCAGCCGTTTGTCGTGGTAAATCTCGACCTTTGAAGCGAAGTGTGACTCGATCCGACTCGTTTTCAATCGGACGGATCGTAGCCAGCGGGGCAAAGGTATGTCTGAGTAAATCAAAACACTGTTCGGATAAGGTGATTTCTTGGCGTACCGTGCGCTGTCGCACGGGACCCCAGCGATGGAGATAACAATCGTACTCACGGCAAGTGATTTTGTAGCCCGTTGGTGAGCTCTGAACGCAGAGGTAGAGTTGCTTGTCAAGTCGTGATGCCGCTTCATCGATAATGCTGGAGTTGAGTTGGTCCAAGCCAGATAGGAGTAGAAATCGAAAAGGTCCCTGGGTAATCGCGATTTCTGCATCCCACACAGGGTAAAGCGTGGATTGGATGCGCTCGCGGATTCGAGCTAGGAGTTTCTCTCCGAGTGCAACTTGCGGCTTTGTGCTGTTGTTGACGGCCAGATGTATCTGAATGCGATAGGAGGATAAATCCCAGTATTTTTTGTCTGCAGCAAAAGTCGAGTTGCTCAAGAACTCGCATAGTATAAGAGCCACCACAAAAGCCAATGGATGGGGCCAGACAGACAAGCGACGAGTAGAGGATAATGGAGTCATAATTACTGCCTCGCCGCTACGACGGTATTTTTCCAATCAGAAATATTCTGATAGAGTGACACTGGCATTGTTCCAACGCCTGTCAAAGAGCGGCGATAAGCAAAGGAATTGATCGTTTGCCAAAGTGGTATCACAGGCAGGTCACTTGCAGCGACACGATGAACTTGTCGCAAACTTAGACGCGCTTGCTTCCAATTCTGTGCCCTATCAACATTTTGTAGCGCCAGGCTCATGGCAGCAGTGCAACTCCCTGCACGTCCCTGCGGGCCCAATAGCCGGACTGCGTCAACGAGTGGTTCCCAGAGAGTCAACTCGGAGTAGAGCAAGTCATACTCTGCAGGGAGCGTAGATGGATGTTGTTCAAGTTCTTGGAGTTGAATCGGTATGCCGATCGCATCGAGCTGAAGCTTAATTGTCTGGCAGGCTGTGCGGGCCAGGCTGTTGGCAGGATGTACGAGCAGCAAAGGTTCAGCAGGTGCTGGTTTGACTTTATCCAGTTCACCAGGCTTCATGCCATCTTGAAGGGCTTGGGTTTTGGCCAGGGAGGTACGGGCAACCTTGGAAAGTACTGCTGCCAGACGTGGTTCGTAGGGCCTTGGCATAATGGTTGGATCGTAAGCATAACCGACTGGATCATTGTGCTGTGAACCGCTTGGGAGAGGGCCACTTAAAACTTGAAAACCAGGTTGTGGGTACCCTGCCAAGAGGATGTCTACCAAAAGCCGCTGACGATCAATTCCGTAGCAAAGCGCGCGACGGAATTCCCGACGCCCTAAGATGGATTTCGAGTGATTCGGGATGAGTACATGCACCGTCGGGAGACGGTACGTATCAATGACAATTTCCTTGGCTTCCCGTAGGGGGGCAATTTGCCAGGGAGGAATACGGTCGAGCACATGGACATCTCCTCTCAATAAAGCTGAAACGGCTTCTTCATCGTCGATGAATGTGCGTTCGATGACCGTGGGTGCATTCCCTTGTGTCCGATTGTTTTGTGTCGAGCACTTGTAGCGTACGATTTCTGGATGCTCGTCATCGGTGGAAGCTTGATACGTGTTGGGGGCTTTCTCGTTTGTAAAAAGATCGCCTATTCTGAACCTTAGCAGCGATTCGGGACGTACGTGTGAAAGGAGCCAGTGCAATTGAACTTCTTGCCCTTCATAGATGCGAATATTCCCGAGGGCCTTCCCCAAGCTGGGCTGGTAGGCGGCATTGGAAGGGTTGGTGCGATGCATGAGTACGTTGACAATTCTCTCGGGAGTCAGTCCCCTTTTAATTGCTGAATTGGTGAGGCCCACTTTCATTTCGAGACCCGAATCATCGCTTGATAAGTTTGCCCATGGGCAATCGTAGATGCCGCCTTCCGCACCGAAATCCGTTAGCTCAACAAATTGGGGTGCAAGAATACGCTCGACGCGTGTGGAGGACCAGTCGCCGAGAGTTGACTGAGATATGATCATTCCGTGCTGGTTGACGCCCACGACAATTTGGGGCGCAACTTGTTCAATTTCACGCAGCAGCTCTCGTGCTCCAGATACCTGTGGTAAGATGCCCTGCGCTCGACGGACGGCCAGCCGTGCTGCCTGGTATTGGCGTTGTTCGAATGCTTTACGGCCCGCGATAATTTGTTGGTTCGCATCAGATTTAAACTTTTGTTGCCAGCTCGAGGCACTTGCTATTTCAAGATTTGGAAATCCCTGAATATATAAATCAAGTACACTTCGGGCGGAAGAAAAATTCTGGGTCGATAAATGCTCGTTAATTAATCGATCTCCAACAGCTTGAACAATTTTTGCCAGTCCGGGACGTTGGGGATTCGCATCGTAAACGGCCATTAAGATAGAAATTGCTTCGTCGTATCTCTTTGCCTTGTAGCTGGCGGCTGCGTCACGAATTAAGTACTGTTCGATTGTTGGCTGCAGGCCAGGGAGAGTTGGGTAGTTCGTTTTCAGAAAATCAAGAGTCTTGAAGGCTTTGTCGAAATCTTTAGCGGCAATTTGCTTTTTTGCATCGCTGAGTAAAAGTTGCTCAAAGAGTTCGATTTTTTCGATCGATGTCCAAGAGACGTTGTAGAGCACTGAAGGTTCACTCAATCGCGTTACTTCAAGCTGACCGCTGGTAGGGAAAACCTCGGGAACTTTTCTTGCAGGCAAGTCAAGAATTTCAACATCAAGAACTGCTCCGTTGTTGGCGCTGTCGAGTGTAATGCGATCGAATGGCTGGCGACCTAATAGTGGAGTTGCAGGTTTATTTTCTTCTGCAGCAAGCCGAGAACCGTAGCCAAGTAGCAATGCTGCAATAGCCAGGAATCGCCATGCGAGCATGCTCGAGCCAAAGCGGCAGAGCTTGTTAAGAAGAAGAAACATAGGGTGCATATGCTGTTGTTAAGGGCGTTCGATTACTAGCAGGGTGCCGTCCAAAGCAGACACCACGAGACGCTTTCCAAAAGCGACGGGACCTGTCGTCGTTGGTTGGGAAAGTTTGACGTGACCAGCTTCGGTCCCATCCTCAAGATTGATGCGCGAAAGGATACCTTGTTGCCAAAGCACAAACAGATTGTTGCCGTCGGCATGTGGTACCCCCGCAATCGGTCCGTGTGGTAGAGGCTGTCGCCACAGGATCTTACCTTGATCGGAGAGGGCTACCAGTTCTTCGGTGTCTGTGGACAGAATCCAGGTTTGGTTCACTGCAAAGGGGCCCCAGGCGATTTGGGCGGCTAAATCCACCAGAGGTTCTGCTTCCAGGGATGGCAATTGGTAGAAGGCCACCCGTCCGTCCTCAGTGCCCGCACACACGCGATCTCATATCACAGAAAGGCGCGTATTAAAAGGGGATGGGCCGACCTCTCCTTCAACTTCGGCCTGTAGATGGGGTTGGGGTGTTGCGCTACGGTTCAGGCGATAGAGCGCACGGTTGCCATCGCTCAGGATCAACTGGGAGTCTTTGCCCGGACGATAAATTGCAGGTGGCAACCAGTTACTTTCGGAATTGGGGGTAAGCGGATGCTGAAAGGGACTCCCCATTTGTTTGCCCGTTTCACTGTTAAACAAAAAAACCTGACCAACTTGGGTGGGGACAACAATCAATTCGCCCCAGACGCACGGGCTGCAGGAAGCAGGGCTAGCCAGTTTTGTTGTCTTGAGTGGACTACGCGGGTCATTTGGACGAAAGTGCAGCAGGACATCAGAACCTACATTGCAAGCTGCCAGGCGACCTTGTCCCAGGTCAACACAGTTGGTCAGCGCAGGTATTGAACGTCGCGCTGATATTTTCAGCATGGCCGCATCGTCCTGCACACGGCGACTCATGGCTTGTCGGTCCAATAGGAAGGCTGCTCCCGAAGCTGTCAGTGCGGTGATCCGTGCTCCTATGGCATCGACGGCTGGTGCGCCAGCCAAAGGTACAGCCAATTTGGTTTCCCAAGTGGTTTGTCCTGACGACGTTTGCATGGCTGCCACAATAGCACCTGCTTTGTCACGAGGACGTCGCACATGGATTAGGGTATCCCCCACTTTCTGCAGGGGGTGGTCGAAAGTGTCTCCTAAATAATTCAACTCGATATCACGAACGGGCAATCGATTGCCGGTGGGAAGCACGGCTAGTTTGGTTAATTGTTTCCCGCCAACCCAGATGTGCCCTTGCTCATAGAGGCCAAATCGAGCCAAGGGGGAGGCTTTTTCTGCATCACGTGTTGCGATTTGAGTGAGGGCCGTCTCTTTGTCACCGGATCCTACTTCGTAGACTGTGATTTGTCCTTTATTGGTAACGACAACCAGGCGTCGTCCCTTAACCAGGAGAGCCGTGTCGACCTGGCCTGTTAGCCGATGCGAGGCGATTTGATTGGTTACGGTTCCCTGATTGTCGGTGGCAAGTATCTTGAGACGACTCGTGGCAGCCCCATGGTTCTCAGCCACGATAACTTTGCCAAGCACTGAGACCAGAGGTGTTGCGATACTGCCGGCTGAATGGCCCAAGTAGTAAACGCCCAGGCATGAGTAATCTTCAAGAGATAGCGTGTAGAGACTCGAATGTTCGCCCACGACATAAATCAGTCTTGATTTTGCTGCGATGGTTGGAGCCACCCGCAGCTTCTGAGCAAACGATACATAGCCCTTGCGGTCACCGCTTTCTAAATCGACGACATGCAATTTTCCTGAGTATTCGGCAATAAATAATTGCTCATTGTATTCGACCGGCTGTGAAATGGGGGATTCGAATTCCAGTCGCCAGATGAGTTTGCCCGTATCACTGTCTAATTTCAGTATTTCGTGATGTTGTTCATCCACCACGAGCAAATCTCCATTGTTGAGCTGTACCGGAGTCCGGCGCGGTGCAATGCCGATGAATTTTCTCCAGAGCACTGCACCGTCCTTAGCGTTGAGTCCGAATAAAGCTCCATCGACTCGGACAGCCACGGATTGGTCATTGTTGGAGGTAGGTGGACCAGTTCTCTCAGCCAGAGTCAGGCTAGCAACCAGGGAGTTGGGGCGCTCTTCTGGAGTGGCTGATTTTGACTCCTGGACGAATTTAACAACGGCTGCTTCGCTGGAAGAAATTTCTTGCACCTTGGCAGCCAGGGGCTCGTTGTTGAGCAAGCCAGGGTTTTCTTCGATCAATTGCGTGTGGATTTCGTAAGCTTTGGCCGTGTCTTGTGCATCAATTGCAGCTTGCATGGCTTCAAGAGCCTCCGACAAGTTTTCGCTCTGTAAGCGGGACCGTACTACACGAGCAAGCGTTTCTCGGACTTCGTCCAAGAGGACTTCGTCACGAAACTTCTTGGTAATGTATTTCGTGTTGTTGCAGAGCGACAGAGATATGTTGGTTTTCTTGACCAGTTCATCGATTTCTATTGGATCTGTGGCTTTCTCGGCTTTGGTTGCCAGACCCTTGGCAATTTCTGGTAGCAGTGAAGCAAGCTCTCTTTCAGCGCTTTTAAATTGCTCCTCGTCTTCAATTACGTCGAGAACCTGCCTAGTCGTATCAAGTGCACGTACCGGATTGGCATCCGTTTTTGTTGCTTTCCAGATCTTCGCCATGCCAAGTTTGACTTTGGCTGTACTGAATTGGGGGTGGCCGGGAAAGGTCTCTACAAAATGTCCGTACTGTTTAATGGCTTGCTGGTAAGATCCTCCTTCATAAAAACTACTGGCTTCTGCCAGAACAACCTCGGCGTCTTCCTGGCCAATCAAGATATAGGTGACAGCACCTACAAAAAGTAAAAGGGCCAGCCCTGCCCCACCTATCAGCAGCAGAGGCGAATCCCATTCGTTTTTGTTGCCTTTCTTACCGCCCTTGCGACGTTTTGATTTTTTGCCTCCGCTCGTTTTAGCACTCCCGGATAAATTATCTTCGGCCTCACTTGCGGCCATGGATTCAGTAAGCATGGTGTCCGCAGCCAAGGGGTCTGATAGGACAGGCTCAGGATCCGTCGGAGTGAGGGTCGGTATTTCTTCTTCAGGTTCTGCCGGTTTGTCTTGATCGGCTGGGAGTTCTGGGATAGGTACCATTCCTAAAATGCTGGATTCTGCCAGAGCAGTTAACTTTAAAGTGGTTTCTAGAAGCTGCTTAGCCTGCCTGCGCGTGACATACTCTTTTTTAACTAAGTACTTCAGGATGGCTTTAGGGGTAATTCTCGAATCGCTTTGAGTGGCCTTATTGCGAAGTTGCTCCACAATATCCTTGGGGGCCAGGTCGCGATGGTCGAGGATGTCCAGAAATTCGTTCGTATTCATTGCAGCGATGTTTACTATAAGTTTTGCGTTTATTTGACCCCGATTGGGGCCTTCTGAAAATTGCTCGTGCTTTCTAAAAATTCATTTCGTCGTCTTCGTAGCTCATAAGACGAATTTCTTCCATGCCGACGCCCGACCCGGCATCCAGTGCGGCGACGACAAACTCATGGCGGGAATCTCCGCTTGCTTGGACCAGTAATTTTGCCGAACCATCTTTGATGCTGTCTTTGGCTTCTCGTAATCGAATCAACATGTCTTGAACGCTGGGAGCTTTTTGCTCTTCATCCCATTTAGGAGCACCAATCCAAAACACATTGTCCGCATCGATGCGGATGACCACCGAATCAACTTCTAGTTCATCTACCGTTTGTGTTGTGGTGGCTTCGTCGTCTTCAACAGGGGGCACTTCCAAAGATTTTTGTAAGGCAAAGGCTGCGGTGATCATGAAAAATATCAGCAGCAAAAACGTGACATCGACCATGGGTGTCAAATCCATGTCGTCTTCGGGATTGCCTTCACGCGAACTTGGCGTCAAAGCTTCCTTTTCGTCGAAATTGATTGCTCTTCTACCCATGGCCGTGACCTTTATGTTGTCTTCTCGATTCGTTGGCTTCGTTTAGTTGGCTTCCATAACGCCTAGATGTATTTTTGCTCCTTCGACACGCGAAACAGCTTTGATGACCTTCTCGACATCACGGTAAGCCACGTTTCGGTCAGCCTTGATTAATACGTTATCTTTTTGTTGTTCTTTACGGCCTTTTTCGACGGCCTCCTGGATCATGTCTTTTTGAATGTCTTCGTCCTCAGGGAGCATCTCGCCTATTTTACCGTCCGCCAGATAGATGGGAGCTGAGTCCGCCCCTTCGTCGCTGAGTGTTATGATGACAGAGTTTTTTTCGCCAACTCCTTTGCCGTACTTGGCTACCGGGAGTTTGATTGCAGATTGCTGGTCGGGGGTTGAACAAACAATAAAAAAGATCAAGAGCAAAAAAGTTATGTCAATCATGGGCGTGATATCCATCTCGACATCTTCTCCACGATCGCGCTTGTGCACGAGCGGCGCATCTTCTGCCAGTTCTTCGTCCCATACAGCTGCACTTGTCATGCAAATACTCCTTAATCAGAACCCAATAGGCTTTTCATGCTCTCGAAAAGACGGCCCAGGCCAGTGACAACAAAATCCTCCATTTTTGTGAGACGAATGTTAATGCTTGCCAGGCACAGTACGAGAGGAACTGCAATAGCCAACCCACAGGCTGTGGTGATTAGTGCAAATTGGATGTCGGATGCCATTTGCGTGGTATCTACTTTTTCGCCACTACTCAAGTTTGCGAAAGCCCCCATCATGCCCATGACGGTACCCAATAGGCCGATCATGGGGGCACTTTTGATCACCGTAGTTACCCAACTCAGGCGATGCTCAATATCAGAAAGAACATCCTGTTGGAATCGTTCGGCTACCCGCCTGCGCAGTTTTTCGTAACCAAGTTCTCGATTGTTGAGCGCAAACAATGCCAGTTGAGGGAGAGCGCGACGATCGTCATCGCAAAGTTCTATGGCAGCACGCATGTTTGGCGAACGCAACCCGGTCTCGAGTTCGCTGAGGAAATCTTCTTGTTCTTCTTCGTCGATAAAACGCACTTGTCCGACCCGGCGCCAAACCATGATGACACAGTAGGCACCCCAGAGGGCAAGTACTGCCAGGACGCCATAGACCAGATAGCCGATATATTCAAATAGAATGGGAGGCATAGATTTTTTTCACAGTTAGGGGTTGTAGTTAGGGGGAGTTCAAGGTGTCCGTTTAGGGCCTATCCCTGTTCTCCTCCCAAAGTTTTTTTTGGGGGGGTGTATGGCCACAAGGATTAAAAATATTTTTGGTCAATCACTTCAAATTTATAATTGCCACCTTCTTTGATCACAGTGAATACCGTTTGACGTATGGAATTGGCATCTCGTGTCCCATTGAATTTTTTGTCCAGCGTTGCCTTTTCGGTGAGATACAGGATTTTTTCGACGTCAAACGGATAAAAAAGGAGTACCGTGGATCCAAGTCGAGCTATATCAGCCTGGCGAGCCAGGTCAATGGTCAGGGTCGGCATCGGGCCATCTGCGGCAGAAGTGTAGCCCCGGGTCTCCTTTTTAGGAGGGCCTTTGTACGTCTTGGGCGTGCCGGCACTCAAGTTCGTGGCATAATGCACAAAGTTATCGCGTCCCAGGATGCCGATTTCGATCTTATAGTAGTCGAGCCAATTGGCAAAATCACCCTTGGACTCGGGTTCGAAACGAATCTTCCAGCGCTGCCAGCGCGGTACGCGTTCTACCACTCCGTCTCCGCCAGGGCCTGCCATGCGAGCATCTCCCAGGCCTTTGCCTTTACCCGCTTCGGAATCGGCGTTGATCACCTCGTCGGAAAGCATCACCTCCTTCGCCGAAACGGCACTTGTCAAAGTATCCAGTGTGTCTTGAAGTTGTGGTTCTATGAGTTCTGGGGCATCCTCGGCGCCGGGAGGATCGGGCTCATTGGAAATGCCCTGGTTCGCGTTAGGACTACTTGCTTCAACGGGCACAAAGCCAACCGGTTCAATAGGGGGAAATGTTTTTTTGGCAAAATAGATGATGAGCAAGCCAAGTACCGTCATGCTGACAAGTATCAGCAATGCAATAACCATGGTCGCCGTGCGGTCATACGTATTGACCGTCAACTGGTACCGGTTTCCTGAACCAGTGGGCTGAGGGTTGTTGGTAGGTGTGGTGGTCATTAAGTTTGCCAGGCAGTCAGCAAAGTGGCTTTATGTCAGGACGCTGCGGTCAAGGTAATATTAGGGCGTCGGGTCGCAGTCGGAGGTACCACTTTTTCCATTTGTCGAGTACGTTGTAGCGCTCGCTATCGTCAAAGTTGTCTGTTAATCCAAAGCCGCCAAATCGGCGACTCACGTAGCGCAGGCCGTCTCGTGCTTCGCGCACAACACGTTTGTCTGGGTCGGTCATGGCATACAGCAAGGTAGGGACATAGTCCAAATCGCGCAGACGCGAAATCGCTCGCACTGCCAGGGCACGCGCCTCCGGCGAACCGCTTTTGACGACTTGTTGTAACCGTCGTGCCTCCTGAGGTCCCACATTGTTGACTCTTAGAGCTGCAGGATTTTTAAGTAAAGCTTCCAAATCCTCGCTGCCATTTCCCTCCAGCATCTTTATCATCTGATCGACTTGGGTTGGTTTCTGTTCCGTCACTAGCCGACCAGCACGCATTTTCATTCTCGACAAGTCACTGTGCAGACCCCGGCCTCCAATTAGAGTGCCCTGGCCCAGGCTTTGGTTGAGGATTTTTTGCGTAGACCGCATCAAAAAAAGCACTGCAAAAGCTGTCGCACAAGGGTCTTTCGAATCGCTATGCCAACCACCATGCTCCAGTTGGTTTTTTTTCAGGTACTCATATCCCACCTGGTACCAATGGGGTTCATCGGGAGCGTTGCGCGTAATAAACTCCTCAAAGCTCTTGTAGCGTTCCAGGGAATAAAGCAGGTAGCAAGCATGGTGGTGCCATTTTTTGATGGCCTCCTCGCTAAAGTTTTTGTCATACCACTTTTGTCCCCTGAGGATGGCTGCGTTAAGCATCTTTGGGTCAATCTGGCTCCCTCCCAGAGGCTGTAGAATCTGCTCAACTTTTGCCTTTTTCAGAGCATCAGGGACTTTCTCTTTGGGTTGCTCTGTTTCGGATATGCTTCCAGCTTTAAGCAGGCCAGCCATATTTCCCAGAATCATGGTACCACCCATACCGGCTGCCAACATACTCAGTGAAGGTTGACTCTGCTTTTGCAACTCGCCCTCTGCAGAGATGCTGCCTTGGTAGCCCCAGGCTCCGTCAGGTTGTTGGGTTAGCAGGAGCCATTTCAATCCAGCGTCCACAGATTGAATGGAGGGTGCCTTGCCAATCCGCCAGAGTTCCCAAGAACTCAAGGCGGCATATTGTGTTTGAGACGTATCGCCGGTAGCCAGGGTCTCATAACCACAGCCGCCATTTGCCTTT
>PATG01000107.1 GCA_002713555.1 Planctomycetaceae bacterium | reverse complement strand
CGATGAACCACGGTTAATTCGCCGCATAGTGCAATTGGCCAGCGAATACGGCCGTTATGGCTACCGCCGTGTGACAGCCTTGCTGCGAGCAGAAGGTTGGCGAGTTAATCACAAGTGTAGGGCACGCAACCTTGACGTACAGTGTGGTGGTGTCGAGGTGTACGTTGCCCAGAAGTTTTTGAATGTTTTTACAAATTCTTTGGCAGTGGGTCGGCCAACGACGACCGGTTTACAGATTTGTAGACGATTTTCTACCTGGTATCGCGGTGCATGGCGTCCAGCTGGCCACTCGAGTATGCGGCTACTGGTGCTTGGGGTGTGTATGAGAAGGTCATGTCATTCCTGAAGAGCTTTTCCGACTGCCGTGCTAGCACTGCGGGGTGTGGGGAAAGTAGCAGGAAGGTGTACATTTATTAATTACCCCAAGGGGCATTCATGTTTGCTCCGGCTTTCGTCGGATAACATCTCCCTCAGATATGGGTGATACTGGCCCGTTTTGTGAGTTTCTTGCGCTGACTTAGTAAGTTGCCAGCGTGCTGAGGTGGCCTGCCAACGACTTGCTGACAGTAGGTTTCGGGATTCTCGTTTCGCCATTTTTATAGGTGACAGCACTGGGTGAAATGGTCTGGCTGCAGGTGGGCTCGTTTCCTAGAATTCGCCGACTTTTTTTGGCAGTGTGATTTATGGATTGCCATTTTTGCGTGCAAGGAATGCTCGCCAATTGAATCGTTATGGCGCGTTGCCAAACATTATTCATACCCCAAGCTGGTTGCATATGGTCGGACATGGAAGTCCGATAGCACGGTCGCTGGTGTACTACCTGGTTGTGATGCTGCGCAATATCACAGGGCCAGGTGGGCTGGTGCTGTGCGCTATGCTTCTTGTGGCGTACGTTTCTGAAACAAGCGCAGCCGAAAAAAATGTTCGTCTGCGTTTGGCTTGGGGGAGTGACACGGTGGCCAAGGCGCGCTGGACAGGGCAGATTTCTGTGGCGGGTGGAGTGCTGAGTGATTTGCAGCCATTGGGTATAGAAGTCGATGCGCCGGTTGCTTTGTCGATCCGTGATAATCATCTGGTTGTGAGATCACAGGAAAGACGTGGATTTGATGGCTGTGACTTGAATGTTCGTGCTGATGAGCAGGCACTGGTCCGTATTTCTTTAAAGACCGACCAGGCGCCACAATCCACCAGTATCGAAGTCCCTCTTGCCGAAATCATTGCTGGCGAATTTAGCCAACCTATCGATGAGTTTGGTAGCTATTTTCTGGCACACCGGGCACCGGGCGATAAGCTTCGTGTCCTGCCTGCACGCGATCATTATGTTTTTGCACCGGCTGAATCCTGGACGCTGAGTGTGCAGCCCGATTTGGCTGCCGAATTGACAGCGGGGCCTGTTGAGCTGGAAGTTTTGTTGCGCGCTGTAGGATCGGATGAGATACTTTGGCAGACAAGCCAACAGTTGGTTGCAGGGTCTTCTCTGGAAGAACAGCTCCATTTTGAGATTATGTGCCCCTCTGCCGAAGATGCTTATCGGTTGACGATTCTGGCTCGACGTCAGGAGAGTCTGGCCACACGATTTGTACCCGGTCGACGGGCCAAAGTGCTCGTACAACGCGACGTGGAGTTTGTTGTTATCGACCCGGGTGCCAAGTTGCCTCAGTTGTCTGACCAGTGGCAATCGGTCCTGACTGTTGATCCGGCCAATCCCCGTTGGTGGCAACGTTTGCCCAGTTGGACCCAAGTCCCGGGGCTGAGCGAAAAAACTCGTGCTTCGATTGGCAATATTCGCCCCGTTGTTCGCCCTGCTCTGGCAGGTGATCTGGTGGAATTGCCAGGAGCATCTTCCCAAGGCGAGTCCTCTTGGCAGGCATATACTTTGCCGGTGCGTGAGCGTCGGGCTTTGCATTTGATCGAGGTAGAGTATCCCTTGGCGCTGGAACAGCATCTTGCGATTAGCATTGTGGAGCCTGACGCGGCGGGTCGTGTGATGGAGGTGAAGCAAGACTCGGGGTTCTATTCTGCTGGTAACATCGTCGCACCGGATGGACAAACGGGCATCCATCGATTTGTATTTTGGCCTCGCTCGAATACGCCCCAACTAATCCTGGTGAATCGGCATCCTACAAAACCGGCCCAATATGGAAAGATCCATCTGTACAGCCAAGATGCTTCGGTTTTGGAGTCGCAGCCAGTTGCTAAAACGTCGCGTATGGTCGCCGGTTATCTATCGCAGCCAACATTTGCAGCAAATTTTGGTGCCTCTGAGACATTGGATGCTGCAAGTGGTCTGAGTTTGCAGAGTTGGTCAACCTTTCTCGATGGTGCGCATCGATTGGTGCAGTATTTGCGATTGAATGGTCAAAACTCGGTACTGCTTTCGGTTGCGGCTGACGGCAGTGCGTTGTATCCCAGTGAGGTCATACGTCCTTCTCCTCGGTACGATACAGGAATGATGTCGGCCAGAGGGCAAGATCCGCATCGCAAAGATGTGCTGGAAATGCTGCTGCGGATTTTTGACCGTGAAGGTATCCGCGTTGTTCCCACCATTCAGTTGGCCACTCCCCTGCCCCGTCTTGAGCGGCAGCAGCTTGACGCCAGTTCCCAGCAAACGGGCATCCGTTGGATTGGACGTGATGGAAAATCATGGTTGGAGCAACATGGCACGGTTGGAGGTTTGGCGCCCTGTTACAATCCTCTCAATCCAAGTGTGCAAAAAGAGATTCAGGCTTTAATTGACGAATTAATCCATCGCTACCATCAACATCCAGCGCTGGCTGGTGTTGGTATTCAATTGGCTGGTAATGGTTACGGGGTGCTTCCTGGTTTGGCTTGGGGGATGGATGATTCTACAGTTGCAGACTTTATGCGCGACACGGGCATCCAAGTTGCCTGTGAAGGCCCGCAACGTTTTCAGGTGCGAGCCGATAAACTGTTGGGTGAGCACAGTGTGCCGTGGACCCAATGGAGGGCACAAGAACTGAGTGGCCTTTATGTGGGGCTTGCCAAGATGCTAAGCGCACAGCGAAGTGATTTGCAGTTGTTTTTAACAACAGAATCTCTGTTTGCGGGCAGGTCTTTGCAGCAGCGTCTGCGAGAATCGATTACCAATCCAGTAAATCTGAACCAGGTTCTGAATGAGCACGGTATCGATTTGAAGGCTCTCCAAGCCATTCCGGGTATTACAACATTTGCCCCGTTACGTCAGAGTGCCAATGTCGGATTGCAGCAGAGGGCTTTGGATCTGCGGCTTAGTGCTGCCAACAAGAGGGGCGAACTGTTGGAATCGGAGCAGTATGCTCCACAACTTTTGTACCATGCATCGCATGATTTTGCTTTGCCTTCGTACGATGAGGTCAATCCATTTGGTGCGAAACGATCACATTTGGTGTTGAGCAGTCAAGGCGTACCGGCAAATACGGCAATGCGTCAGCAGTTGGTTGCCAAAATAGCTAGCCAGGATACGCCCACACTCGTTGTCGGTGGCGAACAAATGTCGCTGGCAACACACACACAACTACTGCAAGTACTGAGTACCATCGCACAATTACCAGGTCCCGAAACGGCGGTGCGCACCATTTCTAAGCAACCCTTGGTCATGCGTGTGTTTCGATCCGAATCCGAAACCACGATTGCCCTCATGAATCAGTCACCTTGGCCCGTTCATGTGCGTATTCCCTTTGATACCTCGCAAGAATGTACCTGGCATAAGTTGGGGATCCTTACGGCAGACGCACAGCGGCCCAGTGGATTGTTGGCGGCCAGGGCCGAGCAATGGCAAGTCGAATTGCAACCTCATGATTTGCAAGCCTGGAGTTTCACGACCGCAAAACTGCGCGTGGGTGAACCTCTTACGTCGCAAGACGATCTGGTACGCCAGGATCTGGAAAAGAGAATCCAACAAATTGAAGCACGTACGGGCAATCTAGATATAGAAAGATCCTATTCTCAATTGCAGAATTCTGGGTTTGAGCTAGAGAATATCGATACGCGCATCGTGGGTTGGCAGCCTTTTCAGGGGGCTTTAGGGGCTATTCAATTGGAAGACAGGGATGCCCATCAGGGAGCCTTTGCTTTGCGGTTGGAAAGCGAGGATGAGCTCGGGGTGGCCATTCAAAGCAACCGGTTTCCAATGCCCGAAACGGGACAGTTGGTGGTGAGTGCTTTCTTAAAAGCCAAACGCTGGAATCCTGAAGCCCGTTTGCACATAGCGATTGAAGACAGCGAAGGGGGGCGGTTCTATCGACAATTTGCTCAGTTGGGCAGCGAAGCTCCGTTGGCCGAGGATTGGAAACGGTACGATTTTCCGGTGGATGATATACCGCTTAATAGCAGGGGCCAGATTCGTGTTCGATATCATCTGACGGGTGACGCTGAAGTCCTGATCGACGATATTCAACTCTGCGATCTGCGATTCAACGAAGGATTTCGCGGTGCGTTGGTGAAACGGATCTATGCAGCGAAGATTGCCCTGGAACAAGGCCATGTGGTGGATTGCCTGCAAGTTGTGGATGAGTACTGGTCACGCTATCTGGTCGAGTATGTGCCGACTCTCGATACGGACACTGCCAGCAAGCAGCCACTCCCAGGCGAAATTGAGAAGGAAAGTACCGAATCCAAAGGCCTCCGGAGCCACTTGAAGGGTTGGGTACCTAAGATCTGGCGCTAAGTTTTCTTATCGTAATGCCTCTTCCCGCGGACTTCAGCGAATTCTGCTTGGGGATCATGTTGGCAGTCATTTCCTGCCGTAGCAGATGTCGCCAGACTTCCGGGTCTTGCCGGTTGGCTATGTGTTGCTCTACGCCCCCCCGAATCCTGGCGGATCCGGCTACGGCCCTGCTGAAGCACCGGGAGAGATAGGCGGGCTAGCTTGTCTCGCACAGAGTGAGCGGATTGGGTTCTTCTACCGTAGGATACTTGCCTGGTGTGTCGCTGCTGTACCATTGCTGGAGTACTTCACGCCAGGCGCCGGCCTGCTTAACACTGCAAAAACTTGCTCGTACTTGCTCGTGTTCCGGATGAAGCTGCGCGTACTTGATGCCAAACTTGCGCATGGTAGGTACGCAACGATCAGGGCCGTACAATTCTTCTGCCAGCGAATAGTGCTCGGCAATCGTATCGCGCTGTTCAAACAAACTGGGAGGGTCGGGTAACGGCAACCCGGCGGCCAGCGCTCTGGCCTGGGAAAAGATCCAGGGATTTCCAATAGCGCCACGGGCTACGGTAACCCCATCGACTCCCGTGATGCGTATCATATCTAGACACGCCTGGGCGTCGAACAAGTCCCCACTACCCAAAACCACGCGCTGTCCTGCATGTTGCTTGACCTCACGTAAGAATCCCCATGACGATGGGCCATTGTAGCGCTGCGTTACCGTTCGACCATGCACTGTAATTGCGACGGCACCTCGCTCATAAGCGCCATCAAAGATTTCGTAGAATTTCTCAGTGCTTTCTGGCGAATCATCAATTCCGCGGCGCATTTTTACGGTGACGGGGACGTGTGGAGGAACAGCGTCGCGCACGCGTGAGATGATTTCTAATGCGACTTGAGGTTGGCTTAAATGAAAACCACCTCGACAGCGCCCCAGAACTTTTTTCACCGGACAACCAAAGTTGATGTCGATCACGTCAAACCCATGTTCGACAAGCCGTAATGCGGAGGGGCCAAATTGTGCTGGGTCTGCTCCCATAAGTTGACCACCCACGGGATGCTCTTCAGGGGCAACATGCATAAAGTGGTGGTTTTTACGCCTGTTTTTGACTTGCAGGATAAACTTGTCCAGCATGACTTCGCAGAGCGTGTAGGGGGCGCCCTGGCGGCGCGCTACTACCCGCATCGCCGTGTCGCTATAACCACTCAGGGCTGCCTGCACGATGGGAAAATCGAGCGAAATAGGGCCAATTTCAAGTTTTGGATTGGGGAATACCATACCGCCATTCTTTGGGAAGTGTGTCGTTTCAGTCAACTCCTCTTCTTGACGACAACAAAGCGGGCTAGTCAGCCTAGGTTTAAAGCAGCCTGAATTTCGGCTTTTACGTTCGTATCGGATTCAGTTTGGGAGCGTTCTAATAGCAATTTCCGGGCTGGCGCTGATTGCAATTCACCCAGGGCCCAAGCGGAGGCTCCCCGCACCAGAGGTTCTACGTCAGATAAACCTCGCTCCAGGGCCCCAAGCGCATGTCCGGCGCGCTGGTTGCCGAGCACGATGGCAGCATTACGTAGCAGGCCGCGGCGGTGCGAGCGCCACAAAGGCGTATGGCGGAACCTGCGTCGAAACTCCTGCTCGTCGATATCAAACAGCTGGATCAAGTCTAACGGATTTTTGGACAGCTCAGGCCAAAAGGCATTTTCGTCAGCAGTGGGGGCAGGTTGATTCCAGGGACAAACATCCTGGCACACATCACAACCATAGACCCATTGTTGCATGCCCGGACGCAATTCATTGGGTATAACATCCTGCAATTCGATGGTGAGATAACTGATACAACGTGTCGCATCCAGCAGATAGGGTTCGACAAAGGCATCGGTAGGACAGGCGTCCAGGCAGGCAGTGCAGGTGCCACAATGGTCCGCCAGATGTTCTGTGTCGTAGTGGAGTATTTGATCGGTGAGTATTCCAGCCAAAAAGAAATAGCTGCCCGCTTGTTTGGAAAGCAATAAGGTGTTTTTACCAATCCAACCCAGGCCGGCCAGCTGAGCAAACTCGCGTTCCAGAAGTGGGGCCGTATCTACCACTCCGCGAGTTCTGGCTGCTGGTACTTGCATGCGCAAGAAGTCGGCCAACTGGTGCAAGCGATCACGGATCAGGTCATGGTAATCCGCCTCCCCCCAGGCATAGCGAGACACCCTGCCCTGCCCCGTTTGGGGTTCGGTGGGTTGCGCGGTTGCATAGTTCATGCCCAGCATCACCAGGCTGCGTACGCCATCCAGGATATGCTTCGGATGGGAATACGCGTCGCGGCGATCCGCCAAATAGTGCATTTGCCCCCCATATCCTGCTGCTAACCATTCGATTAGTTTGGGAGCCCCCGGGGCCGGAATGGCCGGGCAAATACCACAAAGCTGAAAACCGAGTGTCTGGGCCTGCTTTTTCAATTTTTCTGACAGTTTTTCCGGATTCATGCCCAGATTTTAACAGACTTGAGCATTGCTTCTATGCGATTCCGTGTTTCATTTTTAGTGTTTCCCGAAATGGCTATCTTTGCCAAACTGTGTTGATTGGGCAAACGGGATCGCCGCGCTGGGCTAGCCTGTATGGCCATTTCTCACGTTCGAGATGCCCTCAGCGATGAAACGAATGCCGACAAAACAAGAGATCACCAGTTGCCCTTCGTTTCTGCCGCTGGTCACAAACGTGTTTTGCATCCCGGTACTAGTCGCTTTGAATTCTTAAACCAATCCTCCCCACCGGCCTTGTTCGAACCCAAGTAGGATTTTTCGATGAGATTACCCCTATTGATTCTTGTTTGCTTTTGCTTCGGTCCCTCGCTTGCCGAGGCAAAAACGCTGCTGTCGGGTATCGACCCCCAGGGGATCGATGCCTCGGTACGACCTCAAGACAATCTGTTTTTATTCGCCAATGGCGAATGGCTAAAACACACACCCATACCAGACGACAAATCCAATTACGGCTCCTTCATCATTCTGCATGATGAGGCAGAGGCCAATATTCGCGAAATCATTGCCGAGGCGGCTGGCAGCAATAGTCCGGTTGGTAGTGACGCCCAAAAAATTGGCGATTTTTTTCTCAGTTACATGAATGAGACAGTGATTAATCAGTTGGGGTTGGAGCCTTTGCGCGAAGAACTTGCCAAGCTGGACAAGCTCTCTACCAAGAAACAAATCATCGGGCACTTTGGTACACTTCAGTCGTTGGGTGTGAATAATCCGATGGGTTTTTACGTTGATCAGGATGACAAAAATTCAACGCAGTATTTAATTGCCTTAATCCAAAGTGGCACATCGCTCCCGGATCGGGATTATTATTTGAAAGAGGAAGAAAAATACGGTTCAGCGCGCAAGAAGTTGGCAGAGTATATTACTCGTCTTTTTGAATTGAGTGATTTGTCTGACGGCGAGCAGGCGGCAGCAGTAATACTGGCTCTCGAAACCAAACTCGCGGAGGCCCACTGGACACGTACCGATTTGCGGGATGCGAATCGGCGCTATAACAAGTTTCAGATGGTGGATTTGGTCGAAAAGATGCCCGGTATCGATTGGGAGACATTTTTGGATGCTGCCGAAGTAGGACATGTCCAAGAAGTCAATGTTGCGACGCCTAGCTATTTTGAATCGTTGGAAACGATTCTTGAACAAACGCCCGTTGAAGTCTGGCAGCAGTACCTTAGGTTCCAGATTTTGAATGCCTTTGCATCAGGACTTCCCAAGGCATTTGTCGATGCCAAGTTTGAGCTTTATGGCAAAGAGCTGTCTGGCACCCTTCAGCTCAAACCACGTTGGAAACGTGCCGTCAGTGCGTTGGCTGGTGGGCGCGGGTTTGGTGTGCTGGGAGACGCGATAGGTCGCTTGTATGTCAAAAAACACTATCCTCCCGAGGCGCATGCTCGGATGGAGGAGCTTGTCGACAATCTCATGCAATCCTATCAGCAAAGTATCGACGACTTGACTTGGATGACACCTGTTACCAAAGCCAAAGCTCTAGAAAAACTAGCCAAGATAACGACGAAAATTGGGTACACGAAAAAGTGGCGAGACTATTCCAAGCTTGAAATCAAGCCGAATGAACTCATCGGTAATCTCATGCGATCAGAGCGTGTTGAATACCAACGCTCCATCGACAAATTGGGTGGACCCGTTGATCGGGAAGAATGGCATATGACGCCCCATACGGTAAATGCCTACTACAACCCAAGTATGAACGAAATCGTTTTTCCGGCTGCCATCCTGCAGCCACCTTTTTTTAATGTCGCAGCCGATGATGCGGTGAACTACGGAAGCATCGGGGCAGTCATCGGGCATGAGATCAGCCATGCCTTTGACGATCAAGGTAGTAAGTTTGACGGAGATGGCAATCTCAACAATTGGTGGACTGATGAAGACCGTGAGGCCTTCGCAAAACTTACCAGCAAACTGGTAGATCAATTTGAGCAGTACTCTCCATTGGAGGGAAAACATGTAAATGGACGTCTTACCTTGGGCGAAAACATTGCAGACCTTTCGGGGATGTCGATTGCTTACAAGGCGTACCTGCTATCACTAGCGGGACGCGAACCGGTTGTCCTGGACGATTGGACGGGAGCGCAGCGTTTTTTTCTGGGATGGGCGCAGAGTTGGCGGCGAAAATACCGTGATGCCGAAATGGTCAATCGTCTGCTGACAGATCCGCACTCTCCATCCGAGTTCCGCGCTTTTGGCCCCTGTACTAATTTTGATCCGTTCTACGAAGCGTTTGAGCTCAAACCGGGGGACAAGCATTATCGGGAACCCCAGGAGCGGATTCGCATTTGGTAAAATGCCTGGTAGGTCTTAGCAGCCCTTATGACTTGCTGCGGTCAGGCATGGTGCGTGTCTGCCAGACCGCTGTCATTTATCTGGTTGTCTGAGGTGATTTGCAGTCTGAGGCTTGGTTTTCAGCAGAAAACACCTTTGTTTCCGGTCCTTTTATGGAGTTTTCTTGCGAAAGAAGACACCCCCAATTAGCCTGGAGATAGAGGCTGTTTTTCTCCTTGCGTACTGCGCTAATACAAGGACTAATTGGATAAGAGGTACACAGAGATGCATGCTCGATACGGTTTAGTGTTATTGGCAGCTTTTGCTTTTACAACGATTGATACAAGCTCAGTACAAGCGCAGTATGGCTTGAACGGCGGTTGTGGTTTTGTAGGCGGTTACGGCGCCTGGGACGTAGGTCGACTCTATGGAGTACTGGCACAAAACGTGCCTTATTATGCTGCGTTCCCTCCAGTTTACTACAGTGCTCCCGTGCCAAGAACATACGGATATAGCCCGTTTGCCTATCCACCGGGATATACAACTCCCGAATTGGTGGAGTCCCCTCAGGCAGTTGAGATATCGAATCCTTATGTGAAGCCGGTCTCAGCTGAGGAAACGGAAGCAAAACCAGATAAGGTGACACGAGCAAATGGTCCTCAGCCATTGCTGGTCCTCAATCCTTATGTCAAAGAACACGTTTCTTTGGCTTCTGCTGCACGCTAGCAAGTGTCCGTTGGGCAAGCTATGCAATCTGTAGTCAAGCGGTTGCTAGCAATTGTCTGGCTGTTTTTTTATACTGCTACCATGCGATTTCTGTCTTTCTTCAGAGAGTAGCACTAGCGCTGTACATACCTTGGCGCCTAGCAACAAAATGGTTGAAATATCCGGGCTGGACACGTCCTGTCAGTTCGCTATTATCCGCACCTTGTCGGAATGTAATCAAAGTTTCCAGGGGTGGAAAGGATAATGCCGATGCGGTGCATTTGCCCGACTCTGGCTCTTAGTCTTCTTGCAATGCTCTGTGGTTGTCGTACGCAAACTGCTTCGCTAACCAACCCTTTTTTAGCCCCAGATCGAGTGCCACCACCGACCACGCGTGCGCTCGTGCCTGGTACTGCACAGCCCTACTATCCGGGTGATTCTTTGCCCAATTCTCCCGTTGTGGTGCCGCCAACCGCGCAGCCAAATTATGTGCCTCCCGGGTCTCAAGTGGTGCCGCCGGGTGGCTGGAATGCTCCACCCCAGGCGGGATCGGGTTTCCAGGGATCTAGAGGAACCGTTCGCCCGGTTCAAGCAGAGAATCCCTCCGGGCTCATTGTGAACTTAGGCGAAGAGCCAGTGCGTGTGCAAGCGGACGAACAGAATCTACGTTTTGCACAAACGTCCAATCCTGATTCTGTACCGCAAAGTGGAGATTCGCAATACACGGCACCAACGAGTGCAACGCTCGGCGGCATCCAAAATCCTGTGTCCCCATTTGGTCATGGTGCGACCGTTCTGCCCAGCCAGACTTACCCAGAGCAGCTAACAAGCTATCAGGTGCCGGTGCAAGATCCGCGTCCAGTACGATTGCGTGCTTTGCCGCCGGGGCATGTGTCCAATCCGGATAGTTCTACACCAAAGGTCTCGCATGACGGTTTCCGTCCGCAAGGAAGCAGTCTCAACCGGTCTGCATCGCGCCCCACAGGGAGCCAGGCTTCTAGTGGTGGTTTTGGTCCTACTCGAGAATCGGATGGTCGATTTGGTCACGACGCCAACTTCCAATGGGTACGTGGGCAATTGGAATACTCAGAGGCAACCAATCAATGGAAGCTGCGTTATATTCCCATTCAGCAAAGTCCGGATCAATTTGGCGGCAGCGTTTTAATAGCAAACCCACAAGTTCTGGGTGGTGTACGTCCGGGCGAGCATGTGCAATTACGTGGTCGACTGCATTCGCGTGGCACCAGTAGCCAGATGTTTGCTCCCATTTACACGGTTTCGATTGTGCAGCGACAACAGATATAGGATGGGAACACTCTCTCTGAATGCACCCGGGAACAGAACGTAGATTTTCACAGATGGTACGGTCCAGGCCTGTTTTTTCGCGCCCTTATCTCCGTACTCCCCTTTTGTGTTATTCGTCCAGCCAGGTCCTGTGTTTAGGTACCGTTGGAGTGCTACAATGTCACTGGGTGCTTCTTCAGGTGGATAGGGATTAGCGTGTCGAGAATACCGAGTGGACTTGGCCAACATATACGGGCGGTGATGGGTGACCCGTTAGCCCGCTGTGGAGCGTATCTGTCAAAAATTGCTGCACTCGAGCCCGATTTGCAGAAGCTCTCAGATTATGATTTGCGTAAAACGAGCTTAGGTCTCCGGTACCGCGCTCGCAGTGGCGAATCATTAAACAGATTGTTAGTTGAAGCATTTGCTCTTGTGCGCGAAGCGGGACGGCGCACTCTCAACATGCGCCATTTTGATGTCCAAATGCTGGGCGGCGCTGCGATGCACCACCGTTCGATCGTTGAAATGCAAACGGGCGAAGGGAAAACGCTCACAGCGACCCTGCCCCTCTATCTGGCAGCCCTTGATGGAAGAGGCGCCCATCTGGCAACGGTGAACGACTACCTGGCGCGGCGTGATGCCGAGTGGATGAAACCTCTCTACACGGCTTTGGGTTTAAAAATCGGGATTATACAAAGCCGGCAGCCTCAACCTGAGCGCCGCAAGGCCTACCAGGCGGATATTACCTACGGCACGGCCAATGAAATGGGCTTTGATTTTCTTCGCGACAGATTATTGAACCGCACTCTCAGCGAAGGTAATAAAGACCTCTTTGGTCAAATGTTGGGGGTTTCGGGAAGTGAAGGAAGCGACGAGCCAGTGCAGCGGGGATTGCACTTTATGTTGGTCGATGAAGCAGACAGTATTCTCATCGACGAAGCCCGTACGCCGCTGATCATTAGTGCGTTGCCAGGTGAGGACGAAGAAATCGCTGCTGAGGCCTACAATTGGGCCGCTAAAGTGCGCGATGAATTTCTGGAATTCGACGACTACGAATACGATCATGATGATCGCATCCTGGAATTGACTTTGGAAGGACGCCAAAAAGTACGTTCTCTTTCTAAGCCAAGCGCCATGGATCGTTTGCCCCTGTCAACCATTTACGAATACGTTCAGCGGGCCATTAAGGTGGCACGAGAAATGTTTATCGATCGCCAGTATGTGGTACGTGATGATGAGATTGTTATCGTCGACGAATTTACGGGACGACTGGCAGAAGGTCGCAAATGGCGCGCGGGTATCCACCAGGCAGTCGAGGCTCAGGAAGGTGTCGAAATAACATTTGCGACAAACCAGGCAGCCCGGATTACAATTCAAGATTTGTTTCTGCGCTATGCGCGTCTTGCTGGGATGACCGGTACAGCTTCAAGTAGTCGTAGGGAGTTGTCGAAAATTTATGAAGTCCACGTGCTGCCAATTCCTACCAATCGGCCGCCGATTCGCGAGCAATTGCGGACACGCGTATTTGGTACGAGTGATCAGAAGTGGGCAGCGGTTGTAGAAGACGTGGTGCAGCAACACGAAAAAGATCGTCCGGTTCTAATTGGCACACGTTCGATTGATAAAAGCGAACATTTGGCCCAATTGCTTCAAGAGCATGGTATGGAACCTGTCGTTCTCAATGCGCGACATATTGCACAGGAGGCCGAGATAGTCCAGCAAGCCGGTCAGCGGGGTAAGGTGACGGTCGCAACGAATATGGCAGGACGCGGAACGGATATTAAACTTGGAGACGACGTTTCTGAGTTGGGTGGATTGCACGTCATTTGTACCGAACTCCACGAAGCGCAGCGCATCGACCGTCAGCTGATAGGTCGTTGTGGTCGCCAAGGAGATCCGGGTACCTACCGTCAGTTTCTGGCATTGGACGATGAGATTCTGCTGCTTGGTCTAGGGCCGAAGAAAGCAGAATCTTTAGAGAAGAGAGGTTTGTCGGCGGAAGGCCCCATGCGCGGCCTGGAGACATTGTTTCGTAAAGCCCAGCGTCGCGTTGAGCGGCGTCATTTTCGTGACCGTAAAGTGCTACTGTATCACGAAAAAGAGCGTCAAAAAGTTCAGCGTCAAATGGGTCAGGATCCTTATCTGGATACTGCGGGATAATCGGCAGGAACTATCCCGGGCTAGAACGGAACTTCGTCGTCATCGATGGCTTCTTGGAAGGCATCGTTGGCGGAAGAGACGGCCCCCGATGCTCCTGGGTTTTGTTTGCCCACCACATCAAAACTGAGCGCTTCGGCGTTGAGAAAGAACTTGACCTCGCTATTCGCATCACGTTGCCACTTGCGGCCATTGAGACGGTAGGTGATTTCAACTTCATCTCCAACGTTCAAGTCATCTGCGCTGTCGCAACTATCTTGAACAAATTCAACGGGAATATAATTCGTAAACCGGCCATTGTCCTGTTCCAGGACCAAGAGTCGCTTGCGAAACCCTTTTTGTCCATAAGTTTTCGTTTCTTCAATCAGGTGGACGACACCTCGCACTTTTGCATCACTCATAATTTATAGATCCTTCATGGAGTTCTCTGGAGCGGATGGCACAGGTTAAGCCATGGTAACGGTTCTTGGTAAGAAGATAAATAACCGAGATGAAACAATTATCAGCAGCGTTTATCAGCACAACCAACCGTGTTCCAGTATTCAGGAAGGGCCGACGCTTCGCTTTGGCCTACTCTGCGGCTGTGCTGGTGCCGGTTTCCAACTTGGCAGGAGCCTCGTCTTCCCGAGTCGGGTATGTTGGAGAGTCTCTTATCTGTTAGACTAGAACCGATTTCTAAATTCGTTTGTTGCCACACAATGACTGATAGTTGACTCAGTTAAGCTAGTAGGAGAGTTGTGAGTTTTGGGTTGAATAGAATTCTCGTGTTGGAAAGATTCGGATTTGGCAAGAGATAGAGAAACATCCCTCAAAAGATGCCAACTTTTGGGATGTTAAAATGGTTTTTTCCGAGGTTTCTTTGAGAATAGACCCTCTAATGCAGACTTAGGTGCAAAAAAGATAAATGACGAAACGTCTATTGATACATCCGGTTAAGGAACCCATCTGTCATAAGGTGCGTCCGCCAGGCTCAAAAAGCATCACAAACCGCGCCTTGGTCTGTGCTGCTCTTGCCCAGGGAACATCGACACTTCGTGGAGCGCTGGTCAGTGAAGACACAGAAGTCATGATCAAGGGCTTGCAGGATTTTGGTATAGATGTTCAGCAAGAGGACGCGGGGCAGACGCTAAGAGTCGACGGTTGTGACGGGAACATTCCGGCCGGGCAGGCCGATATTTTTGTCGGCAATAGTGGAACCACCATCCGATTTCTGACGGCTCTGGCCACTCTAGGGAATGGCGCCTACCGGCTGGATGGCATTGAACGAATGCGACAACGGCCTATTTCGGATTTGGCTGAAGCACTCCGACTATTAGGAGCAGAGGTCTATTGTGCAGACGACCACAATTGTCCTCCCGTTGATGTCGTGGCCAATGGTTTGCGAGGTGGCGAAGCGAAGATTCGAGGCAATCTATCCAGTCAGTACTTAAGCGGGCTGCTGATGGCAGCACCTTATGCAGATCGGGAAGTAAGGCTCTGTGTGGACGGTACCCTGGTTTCTGTCCCCTATGTGACGATGACAATGGCGGTGATGGATTCATTTGGGGTTCGTGCCCAGGCAGATTCAGCTTACACGCAAATTGTGATACCCGCTAAAGCTGGCTACCAGGCCTGCGAATATGAAATTGAGCCAGATGCCTCAGCGGCAAGTTATTTTTGGGCGGCGGCAGCAGTCACTGGAGGCGAAGTTACTGTTACCGGACTGAGCCAACAAAGTCTGCAAGGCGATGTCGGATTTGTGAATTGCCTGAGAGAAATGGGATGCGATGTCCGGTATGCGAAGAACAGTATCACCGTAGTTGGGCGTGCGTTGCGAGGAATTGATGTCGACATGAATGCGATAAGTGACACCGTACAAACCCTGGCAGTGGTGGCGTTATTTGCTGATGGTCCAACGAACATACGCCAGGTAGCCCACATACGGCATAAAGAAACCGACCGCATTGCCGCAGTGGCTACAGAGCTTCGCAAACTTGGTGCGCAAGTCACAGAACACGAAGAAGGTTTGCAGATCGTGCCTGGCCATCTGGTGCCTGCTGAGATCGATACGTACAACGACCACCGCATGGCGATGAGTTTTGCTGTAGCCGGGTTGGTTCATGAAGGCGTAACGATTCGCGACCCGGGTTGCACGGTCAAGACATATCCCCATTTCTTTACTGACCTGGATGATCTTAGGCGGCCCCAAAAGTAGAAAAGCATAACCCGCAGAACTGCGGTATCTGGTGGTTTGGAAGGTGGCCGATGCGAAAAAGAACCTGCGATTGCAGAAGTCGAGGGGCTAAGCTTCTTGAACATCCAGCGCTTGATTAAACCCAGGGCATCATGAACCAGGGCATCATTAAATAGAGCCGACCGAGCTACTTCCACCTTGATTAACAGAATCGATCAATTCTTCGGCTCGAGCGAGCAATGAAAGACTGGATTCCGAGGGTGGAACGCCTCCTGAGCTAGCGTCAAAGGCCTCGAATCTCCCGGCACAGTGGCGGCAGATTACGTCTTTGCCAAGATGCTCAACTCGAACTTGCAGT
>PATG01000106.1 GCA_002713555.1 Planctomycetaceae bacterium | reverse complement strand
CGTTTTAGCGACCTACGTTTTAGCGACCTACGTTTTAGCGACCTACGTTTTAGCGACCTACGTTTTAGCGACCTACGTTTTAGCGACGCAGACGGGACTCGAACCCGCAACCACCGGCTCGACAGGCCGGGACTCTAACCAATTGAGCTACTGCGCCTCTGGCGACTTACAATCCTGCCATTGATAACTTCCCGATAGGGAAATCTTCTGTTAGCAAATAACCGGATTAAAATTAGTCTTTTTTTACCGAAAAAAAAGTGACGATCCCATCGACTCATTCAAAGGGGCCTCACAGAGCCTATGTAGCGACTTTATCGGCAAGTCAGAAGGGAAAATATACCCAGTTACCAGAAATGCGGCAAGTGGCTTATCGTTTGGCCTTAAATGCCCTGGATTTCTAATTGGCAGGGATGGATTGGGGTTTGCCCAAGCTGGATGGCGGTTTACCTGTAGCTTATTATTTTCCTGGTAGATTCCAAATACCCGTATCGCTTACTGCTCCCTGCCGATTTGCATCTGCGACTCGGCCAGCCAGACATGTGACGGTCTGGTCGTTGGGAAAGTCTGCCACCAGCAGCTGGGTAAGTTTGCCAGCAGAGGTCAAATCTCGCTGTTCCAACGCTTCCAGGACTTCAGCATAACGTTGGCAGCAATCCGACCAGTCAGGAGGGGGGCTCTTGATTTCATACAGATCAAGTGGTTGTTCGATGTTGACGACTCTTACTCGTGCCAAGCAGCGGGTGGCGGGCTTGGGTTCCATTGCCGATAGTGTTGTCTCCGTTAAGAGGCATTCGGCTCCAAAATACTTGATGGCACCTTGGACACGGCTGGCAATATTTACGGTGCCTTCCAAGGGACCATACTTGAATTTTAGACGTGAGCCCGTATTTCCAACCTGGGCTATACCTGAATTCAATCCAATGCCCAAACCGACCTGTGTCTGGAGTTGATCTTCCCAACGTTGATTAATTTCAGGAAGGGTGAGGATCATTTTCTGTGCTGCTTGGCATGCCAGATTGGCGTGGTTAGGTTGGGCGATGGGGGCTCTCCACATGGCCATCAATTCATCGCCGATGTAATCGACCAGAACGCCATCGCAATCCAGTACACATTGAGAAAGGGTCTCCATCGTGTCCTGGATCCAAGTCATGGTAAGCGCAGGATCTAGTTTTTCGCTGATCTGACTAAATCCTCGAATGTCGGCGAAGAGCAAAGTAATTTGTGCGCCGCGACCCTTCAAGCAGTTGAGGATCTTTTTCCAGTTGAGAGGCCAGTTGGGGCGTGAAAAATTGCTCAAACTGCACACGTGCTGCCATGGCTGCTTGTTCTTCTTTGATACGTGCCATTCCCGCTGCAATGCCGCTGGCCAAAACTTCTACCAGCTTGGCTTCAAAAGGGCTGATGTCCGGGCAGTCCGAACTCTTGCCGACCAGACGACGGTCTCCATACAGGGCTCCCACCACTTCTACCAGCACTGTCCAGAATGGGAGCAGACACGAGGGCGCTGATGTTTTGTAAACTCTGGGCCGTATTATGTGTATTGGCAGGCACGTGTCGGAAAGTGCGCTTTTCTTTACGGACTTCGGAGAGCAGGGTTTGGCTGGGCACCCAATTTTCTTCGGTGAGTCCTTCTTCTGCAGCATGCAATGCGGCCGTTCTCTAGCGACCATTACTATCACACTCCAGCATGGCAGCCGCATCAAGCCCCACGATTTTTACCAGCGCTTTGGCAGCCAGTTCGGGGAAGTCACGAGAATTGGCTGCACTTTGAAAGACGCCCAATACGGTTTCCAGCCAGCGAAGTAGTAAGCGTTCGTCCATGGTGTCGATGTTGAGTCGACCGAGTCTACTTTCGAATGCCTGCTTGCCTGATGCCATCGGGCAAGGGCTGTAAATCAGCATGCTCGGTTGGAGTCGGCGATACCTCCCCTGAAATGGGTAGAATTATTGCTACCTAGGAAACTTGCCTCACTTCTGGGTCTGGCGTGAATCCTTGTGTGGAATTAACCTTAAGAACTCTTAGTACAATGCAAATTCCAAGAATAGCACTTATGAGCAGTTTTCCTCTTAGCGGATCCTGCTTGGTAGTACCAGTAATGTATCCGAGAACAACTTAGAGCTACTCGATGGCGAAAGAATATCAACGTGTGGTGGTGATTGGGGGCGGCATCGTGGGGGCGATGTGCGCATGGTACCTGGTTCAATCAGGTCGGAAGGTCACCATCGTTGAACGGGGGAAGTTTGGAGCCGGTTGTTCGCATGGCAATTGCGGCTATGTGTCTCCCAGCCATGTACTACCCCTACCTAAACCCGGCGCTATCAAGAACGCGATGGGGATGATGCGCAGGCCAAACTCGCCTTTGTCGGTCAGGTTTCCGCCCCCTTGGTCCCTGGTCAAATGGCTGTGGCATTTCGGACGACGATGCAACGAGAGCGACATGATGGAAGCTGCCGCCGCCCGCCACGCTTTACTGCAGTCGTCCATGAGACTTTATGAAGATCTCGTGGAGGCGGAATTGATCCGTTGTGAATGGAAGCGTGAAGGGCTGATGTTTGTCTTCCTCAACGAAAAACATTTTGATGAGTACGCCCACGTAGACAAGTTGTTGCGTGAAAATTTCGATGTTCCGGCAACTCCCTACGATGGGAACCAACTGACTGCACTCGAACCGGCTCTCAAGCCCGGATTAGGAGGGGCCTGGCATTATGAAGGGGATCGGCATCTACGTCCTGATCGACTGATGTCCCAGATGTACTCGCTCCTGGAGTCGCAAGACGTAGAGATCGTGGAAGACTTCACGGTCGATGAAGTGCATCGGCAGGGAGAGCAGGCCACGGCAGTTGTCAGCAAGAATCAACTGGCAGAATCGATTGAAGCAGACGCCTTTGTGATGGCCACGGGAGCATGGACTCCGTTTCTCAACGAGCAGCTCGGTTGCAGGATCCCCATTCAACCCGGGAAAGGTTACTCCATGACGATGCCATGTCCGGCGAAGATGCCAAAGATTCCCATGCTCTTCGAAGAGCATCGCGTCGGTGTGACTCCCATGGAAACAACCTACAAACTCGGTTCGATGATGGAGTTTGTGGGCTATGACGACTCGATTTCACCAGGCCGCATGCAGGTGCTACGTGATGCTGCCGAGATTTATTTGCATGACCCCTATTGCGAGCCGATTCACGAGCAATGGTGTGGCTGGCGTCCCATGACGTGGGACGGCAAACCGATCATTGACCGCAGTCCCGCCTTAAAAAATGTCTGGATCGCAGCGGGACACAATATGCTGGGAATCAGTATGTCGACGGGGACCGGTAAACTGATCGAGCAGCTCATGAGTGGCGAAGAACCTCACATCGATCCACAGCCATATGCGATCTCACGGTTTGGATCATGACGAACTGGACACACTGAGGCTTGTATCCCTTCACTTTTGAGGAGTCGTTGGGTAAGGATTGCGTCCATAAAATTTTCAGCGTGTATACAGTGATCGAATCTTCGAGGTTCATGCAGTACACTACTGTGTTGAGTGGCCACAACGTGTAGGTTCACCGACCATTCTTGGAGCTTAGAAGAAAAATTGGTCAGGTGGAGCGCCTGGTAAGCTTTCCTGCGATTCCAACATATTTACCTAGGAACTTAAAAACATGCCAGGATTCTGGCTTTGTGTCTTCGACATAGTCATAAAAAAAAGAGTTGTCTTGTATGTCGTCCATTATAAGAACTGCACGGCTACTTAATGAGCCTATGACGGACGACACAGCAAATTCTCTTCCTGAGTAGCTCTTGTCAGAGTCGTAGTGGAAAATATCAATCTCATTCGTGTTACTTAATATCTGCGGGATATTGTTTTTATCGCCTTCAATATACAACTCCCAGCCATCTCTTAATTTTTCCTCTACCACGATCCCAATATACTTTTCTGGATTCGGTATCCGAAAATATGGGAAATCACTGCTGAAGAGCTTTCCTCTTCCGTTCGCTTTTATCGCTGATAGAAAGGCACTTGAGGAAAATCCAGCAGCAACTCCAGTTTCTACTATGGTGTCAGGCTCGATGTAGCGGGTAATGAAGTGAAGGAATGGGTATGCTCCACCACCTCCAAGTTCATACTCAATGCTATCCAATATCCCAGATGCGCGCTTTTCAAGTAACTCGGAAACCAACTCTGCTTCACGCCATAGCTTAGCATCAAGACTCATAGCAAATTCTTTTAAATCGATGCAATTATCTTCAAGCCATTTTAAGTTTTCGTTAATGCTATGACGGCCTTTTTGGGTTGCGAACCTATGTCGAACTTTATTTAGCATGACAAAAAACCTGGAAGGCCTCATGGCTTGCCTTCCAATATTTATAACGTTGTTTTTTTGCATTTATGTTGCCTCGCGATAGTAGTAGCTTGAAAGGCCAGCAGGATTTATCCCACATCCAATTCTTTGGCACCCATTCGACGGGCATAAATAGTCGTGACTCTAGCTTTTTTTTCCCGAAATGGGCAGAGCGATACAGCCAGGCCTGGTGACTGAAATACGCAGAAATCCTGAGTTGTTCAATAGGAAATAAAAGGACAGGAAAATAAAAGGGCAATGACGAACAAAACACTTTTAGGAGAGAATCTGCGAAAGTGTTGGTATTGCTGGGCTTAAAGAAAGTGCAAGCCGGTTTCAAAAGGCGGTCTTATAGGTATTTCCAGCTTCAATTGGACGCATAGCACGACTCTTTGCCCGTCCTTTTGCGTCCTGTCCTTTTGCGTCCTTATTCACCTAAGTCGCACATGACACGCCCACCTTGGTCACCAGGGCAGAGGCGGTGTCCTCGGTTTGAGTACGTTCGTTGAACTGAGCGTATGCGAAATAGGCGTCTGTCTGAAACTGCTTAAAATAAGACTTAATGTGTCGCCTCGCGAGGGTGGTGAGCGGACAGTATACTAGGTCGTCATGTCAAGCATCACCGAAGAAGTGTCCGTTAAAGGGCGTGTATCACCATCTGACCGTATCGTAAATGATCCCGCCCGGATCTCTCGCACGTCAGCTGACCATGAGGGGCGCAATTTTCTAGTACTCGCCCTCTATCAAATCACGATGCGAACGGGCTGGATTTTTAAGACCGAAAGCATTGTCATGCCAGCGGTGTTGGATACGATCACCGGCGGTGGTCCGTTCGGCGGCCTTTTGCGTGGATGTTTGCCGATACTAAACCGTCTCGGCCACAGTATTCCACCCATCTTGTTTTCACGGCGGCTGAAGGTCCGGACCTACAAGAAAATGGTGATGCTCACCACGACCCTCGTGATGGCGGCAGTCTATATGTTGTTGTCATTACTGTGGTGGCAAGTTGGCACGCCGATGCCAGGATGGATGGCGGGAGTATTCTTGTTGTTGTATTTTTTGTTTTTTGTGGCAACAGGCATCAACAATCTGGCTTTCGACACCTTGCAGGGAAAACTGATCAGCGTTAATAACCGAGGGCGGCAATTATTGATTGCCAATGTTATCGGGGCAGCAACGGCAATTGCAGCGGTGGCAGTATACATGCCGGCCTGGCTAACGCCGGCTGGTGGTCGCTTTGAGGTGATCTTTGGATTTACGGCATTGTGCTTCTTTGTGTCCGCGGCCTTGGTGATCTTGTTGGGCGAGCCGGGAGACACCTACCGCGAGGCCGGTCAGGGGGTGCGGCACCTGTTTGCCTCGGCCTGGGAGGTTGTGCGCACCGATCACAATTTTCGGCGGCTTGGTTGGGTGGCGATGGCGTTTGGTGCGTCGCTCATGTTATTTCCTCATTATCAGGCGCTGGGTCGAAGTGATCGGCTGGGGTTGTCGTTCGTTGACATCGCGACGTGGTTGATCATTCAAAATATAGGAACGATGCTGTTTAGCCTGGTTGCCGGACCGGTTGCCGATCGGCATGGCAATCGCTTGGTGATGCAGGGCGTGATGCTGGGGATCTCAACCATGCCGATCATGGCACTGGGAATTTCACACTTGCCGATGTGGGGGCCAACGTTGTACCCGGGTGTGTTCTTGTTGATCGGACTGACGCCCGTTGGGTTTAAAACGTTTAACAACTACACCCTGGAGATTAGCTCCCACGAAGATCATCCAAAGTATCTCAGTACGCTCGGGCTCTGTTTTGCGTTGCCACTGCTGCTGTCACCGCTGATAGGGCTGGTGGTCGAGATGATTGGCTTCGAGGCAGTGTTTATTGGCGTGAGTGCCTTGCTAGTGATCGGCTGGTTAATGACATTTCGTTTACTTGAACCTCGGCATGTCGATTTTGACGAGGCTCTGGTGACAGTTGTGCCCGAAGATGATTGAACTGCAGCCTGGGCAGTTGAATTGAGAAAAAGGACAGCATTCCCAGCTGCTATTGAATGCTTTGCCCATTACGTGTATCCCCAGAGTGCCAGGCAGAAATGGCCGCTGACAGCAGTGACGTAAACCCTTACAGTGTAGTAACAAGCGCCCGTAGCTCAGCTGGATAGAGCAACGGACTTCTAATCCGTAGGTCGCAGGTTCGAATCCTGCCGGGCGTGCTTGTTTTTAAGGGGTTTTGGAATTCTCTTTTTCTGTTACCACCTGCTTGTCACCCAATTTGTCACCCAGGGCTGCCCATAGCTCCTCTGCAGTAGATTCAGCATTCTCGCCAACGTAGTAGGTCAACGTGGTTTCAATACTGGCGTGTCGCATCAGTTCCTTGAGTTGTCTTCATTAATCGCGACCAGCGGTACCGAAGGCCCTCCGTAGGTCATGGGCTGAGGCCGTCTTTTTCGTTGCTGGGCCTACAAGCACTTTGGACAAGAAAAGCGGTGTTGGGCGCACCACTTGTGGACGGTAAGAAGAGTGACGGACCGAATTGTGTCCGTCTGGTTCCAGCAAAAATTAGAATTCCTATAGATAAGATGTGTACTATTTGCTCAGAAAGTTCGAAACGTAATGCTGGTCGTTGATTTGGTGGTAGGTCCGTTTACAGATTTTCAGTCTTCCGGTTGATCGTGAATAATAGCCTTAAAACGTTGCACGGCGGAGCAGACGTCCTCAGCACTCCAAACATTGCGACCGATGGTTGCACCGCGAGCACCGGCTCGCATCGCTTCGCGCATCTGCTCTAAGCTCTCCTCGATTGTACTGGTCTGGGGTCCGCCGGCTACAACTACCGGAACAGGACAGCTGCTCAGTATGTCGCGAAAGCTGGCTCGGTCTCCCGTAAAGGGTGTCTTGATCACGTCCACTCCAGACTCAATCGCACAGCGAACCGCCCAGGCAATATCCTCGGGGGCCGTTGAAACGGTGACAGAACCTTTTGAGTCATTCGGGAAGATTCTTGGATAGATGTGTAGAATTACGGGCATTTCGACCGCGTCGGCCTGACGGACGAGATCTGCGACCCGGCGGAGGTGCGATCCCTCGGTAGGTCCTCTGATAAAGGCAACCGTGGCAAATGCATCTGCCCCCAGCCGCACGGCGTCCTCTGGCACTGCCCAGATTTCATCGGCAGAGTCATCGAGACGGCCAATCAGACTCTGGATGATGAGCGGAATCTGGCCGGCGTAAGGAGCCCAACACGAGCGAGCGACACCAGGGTGCATGGTTACGGCATCGGGCCCGCCTGCCATGATCTGTTCAAGAACTGCAGGCAAATCTCGCAATCCACCTGGCAGACTTTCCTGGTAGGCAATGAAATGGTCGATTGCTATGGAGCAGAGACGCTTGGATTGGTGTGCAAATAGGCGATTGATTCGAATCGTTTTTCCAAGACTCACAGGGCACCCTTATTGGTCGTTTTTTAAAAGTTAAAGTAGAACGTTCTGATTGTTGCATTTGCAGTCACTACGGTCGACAAACCCTCAACTGACGTACCTTCAATAACGACGAACCTACAACAACGTTGCGTATCTTTGCCAGACCTTCGGCCGCCACTTCGAATGGGTTGCGATCCCACAGGTCCTGGCGGAACAGATCGAGCGATAGAAAGCGATCGTATCCGATCGGCTACTGCAGGTGAAGGCACCTGGACAAATCCATGATACCCTTCCCAGGCCAGACGCGGTGCTCATCGAGCCGTCCTGTATTCCTTCCTATTCGAAAACCCTGTACGGAACGAAAAGTACAAAAGGAAGTACAAAAGGACAGGCATACAAAAGGATAGGCAAACAGTCAGGGCGATCCATCCAAAATCGCTGGGATTCTAGTAGAGTTTCCCCAAAGAAAGTCGCCTTTATATTTCCTTAAACCAATTCATGCCAACACTTTAGCTGATTTTGATCTATAAGCCACTTGCCACTTTTTGCCTGTCCTTTGTTCTTTCCCTACTGAGTACTGGGGATAATGTTGGGGCATAAGAATAGGAGTCTAGACCTGACCTGCTCTATAGAAAACGAACGAATTCGGTAATTTGATTTGTAGTCTGGGACCGAGATAGGCAGTTCAGCATAAGTTTCTACAGAGCTGCCCGGACCCATCTTTTGACCGCTTTGCTGCTTTTTGCAAATACGGAGTGAGCCTATGCTGTTACAATAGGTAGCATTCTGCAGCCTGGAGTGTTCCAGGCTTTTCCATGTGGACTGTATCGGCCCAAATAGGAAATATCGGAAAAGCTTTTTTATTCTATATTTTGAGCCGATGGTGCTCGTTCTCATGGTGGCCAATGCGGGTTCGTGTTTTAATTCTCCTGTTCAGTTTAGTGGTCGCAGTGGTTTCGTTGACCAGGTGTGTGTCTGCTGACACACCCCTGCAGTACAACCGGGATATTCGTCCGATACTCTTTGACGCCTGTATTTCCTGTCACGGTCCCGACAGTGCCGCGCGGGAGGCCGATTTGCGACTGGACCAACGTGAAATGGCAGTGGAACGCGAGGTGATCGTTCCCGGCAACCCGGATGCCAGTGAGCTGGTTCATCGCATCTTTCATGAAGATGCATCGGAACGCATGCCTCCACCAGAAACCAAGAAACAACTCACCGACGAACAAAAGGCGACCCTGGAGCGATGGATTCGCGAAGGGGCCGAGTATCAACCGCACTGGTCGTTGATCCCTCCCGAGAAGCCCACCCAACCCAAGGTTGCCAATTCCTGGTGGGTGAAGAACCCCATCGACTCTTTCGTTGCGGCCAAGCTAGAAGAAGTTGGTCTGCCACCCGCCGAGGAGGCCAATCGTCGCACCTTGGCACGACGTGTCAGCCTGGATCTCACAGGCCTACCTCCGACTCCGGAAACTGTGGAATCCTTTGTCGAAGACAAGTCGGCGGATGCCTATGAGAAGCTCGTCGACCGTTTCATCCGTTCGCCCCACTGGGGTGAACACCGAGCCAGGTACTGGTTGGATCTGGCTCGCTATGCGGATACGCACGGTCTTCATTTCGACAATTACCGGGAAATGTGGACTTACCGTGACTGGGTCATCAAGGCCTTTAATCAGAACTTGCCGTTCGACCAATTCACGATCGAGAGCCTGGCCGGAGACCTTCTGGAAGATGCTACCCTGGATCAACAAATTGCCTCTGGTTTCAATCGATGCAATATCACCAGCAATGAGGGAGGTTCGATCGAAGAAGAACTCCTGGTGCTTTACACACGTGATAGGACCGAGACAACAGCCGTTGCCTGGTTGGGTCTGACTGCCGGTTGTGCCGTGTGCCATGATCATAAATTCGATCCAATCTCCCAGCGTGAGTTCTACGAGCTTGCTGCCTTTTTTAACAACACAACACAATCTGGAATGGATGGGAACCTCAAGGCTTCGCCCCCGGTAACGGCTGTTCCACTCGAGGAGGATAGGGAGGATTGGAATCAGCTGCACGAACAGCTCCTGCCAATCCAACATAAGCTTGACGACCGACGTCGAGAGGCCCGCAACACTTTTGAAGTGTGGTTAGCAGAAACGACGCTTGACGATATTGATCGTGACATCCCCGAGCAAGATCTGCACTTCGCTGCTGCGTTGGATATTCAGCAGGAGCAGATTCACTACACAGTCGCTGGCCAGTCTCACAGCGCTGAATTGCCGACCACAGCCGAGTGGCACGAAGGCCCCCTTGGCAAGAAAGCAATCCACCTCAAGCAGGGGCAGGTGCTCGAGTCGCCCGAGGTGGGAGATTTTGAAGGGGATCAGCCCTTCTCCATTGCGACCTGGATCAAGCTTTCCGAGAATGCTCGCTTTGCTTCTTTAATCGCGCGCATGGAAGAAGGTGTCCCAAAAGTGCGTGGCTGGGATGTTTGGATTGAAAACGGCAGAATCGGCATGCATCTTGTCCACAAGTGGCCGTCCGATGCCATCAAGGTAAGCTCCAGTCCATTTTTGCAAGCCAATAAGTGGCATCACGTCGTTATGACTTACGATGGAAGCCGCCGGGGCAAGGGATTCAAAATCTATGTCAATGGCATCGAGGACGAGTTGTTAATCGGGAAAGATACTCTCAAGAGTTCGATTCGTACCGAGGTCCCATTCAAAGTCGGCCAACGGCACAACTCTCGTCTTGTCTCGGGCGCAACAATCGCAGACCTGCGGATCTATGCGAGAGAACTGGAAGAATCTGAAATCTCCATCCTAGGCTCTCCTGAGCTGTTTGCCGTCTTCGAACAGCCAGCCTCGCAAAGGCAACAGGTCGATACAGATCGACTCTACACCTGGTGGCTCAAGACTCTCGACCCTGTCTTTATCCAGCTACACGCCGACCAAAAGGATCTCAAACAGAAGGAGAGCGAGATTCGCGATCGCGGCACAGTCGCCTATGTGATGAGTGAGCGCAAAGATCCTGCTATGGCCCATTTGTTGCATCGAGGAGAATACAGTCAACGAAGAGAACAGCTCTCTCCCGATACTCCTGACGTGCTTCCCGATTTCCCCGACGACTTTCCTCGCAATCGACTGGGACTTGCCCGTTGGTTGTTTTTACCGAACCAACCGCTGACCGCACGCGTCACGGTCAATCGTTGCTGGCAAGAGTTGTTTGGCACTGGTTTGGTAAGAACCTCCGGCGATTTTGGTGTCTCGGGAGAATTGCCCTCGCACCCACAGTTGCTTGACTGGTTGGCCGAAGAATTTCGCGAGTCGGGCTGGAATCTCAAGCATCTCTACAAACTAATGGTGATGAGTGCCACCTATCGTCAGATTGCCCGAACAACACGGGCCAAATTAGCGGCGGATCCAGGCAATCGCATGCTTTCTCGTGGCCCCAGGTTCCGCATGGATGGAGAAATGGTTCGTGATTACGCCTTGTCTGCCAGCGGTCTGTTGGTGAATAAAATCGGGGGTCCGAGCGTAAAGCCTTATCAGCCCGCCGGGGTGTGGGAAGCGGTCGCGATGATTGAAAGCAATACACGTGATTACCAACAAGACGAGGGAGAAGCCCTTTACCGCCGGAGTCTCTATACGTTCTGGAAAAGGGCAGCCCCACCGGCCTCCATGGAAACCTTCAACGCGCCCAATCGGGAACATTGCGTCATGGTCCGAGAGCGTACCAACACACCGCTTCAAGCTCTCGTCACACTCAACGATCCCCAGTTTGTTGAAGCAGCAAGACATTTGGCCACACATGCTCTGCAACGATCCAAACCAGAGTTCCAGGAAAGAATCCAATGGTTAGGGCGTCGGATCCTGGGTCGTCCCTTCCGGTCAGAGGAAATTCCGGTACTCCAGGCTTCTTTCGACGAACTCTTGGTTCATTACCAGGCTCACTTCGAAGCTGCAGAACAACTTCTTACCGTAGGGGACTCCGAGTTCGATGGTTCTCTTCCCCCCGGCGAACTGGCCGCTTGGACGATGATGGTGAATGCGATTATGAATCTGGATGAGGTATTGAATAAGTGAGAGACTGGAGAAGGATTATGGGTAGTCGACATTGGTTATGAAGGATTATCGTCAGTAATGAATGATTTCGAACAATTCCGATCCGAGGTCACGCGCCGTCACTTTCTGGCGAAAGGTTCCCATCTGCTGGGGACCGCAGCCCTGGGTGCTTTGGCGGCGAAAAGTCAGGCAGCGCCTGCTTTTCAGTCGCAGCAGCTTGCGCCTCATGCGAAGCATGTGATCTATCTGCATATGGTCGGCGGACCCTCGCAGATGGACTTGTTCGATTACAAGCCGTCAATGGACAGTTGGTTTGACAAGGACCTTCCGGATTCGATTCGCAAAGGTCAAAGGCTTACCACGATGACCTCTGGGCAGGATCGATTTCCGATCGCACCGTCGAAGTACCGCTTTGAACAAGTGGGTCAAGCGGGGATGTGGATGAGCGAACTTCTCCCCTGGCACAAACGGATGGCCGACGATTTGACATACGTCCGCAGTATGCATACCGAGGCAATCAATCATGAACCGGCCATCTGCCTGATGCAGACTGGCAACCAGGTGACGGGGAGACCCTGTTTGGGCTCCTGGGCTTCCTATGGTTTGGGAGCGCTGAACGATAACCTGCCGACCTTTGTGGTCATGGTGGCAAGGTCCACCAACGTGGAGCAAGTGCAGGCGATTTCGGGTCGACTGTGGTCTTCGGGTTTTCTTCCTGGTCAGCACGCAGGCGTAAGTTTTCGCTCTTCGGGCGACCCGATTCTGTTCATTAACAATCCTTCCGGTGTTCCGGCGAGCGTCCGTCGTACGACACTTGATGGCTTGCAGGAACTGAATAGACTGAACTACGAACAACTGGGTGATCCACAAACGCAGACTCGCATCAGGCAGTATGAGTTGGCCTATCGTATGCAGACCAGCGTGCCCGAACTTACGAATCTTGCCAGCGAATCCGAATCGACATTCCAAATGTATGGCAATGCTGCCAAAGAACCCGGCACTTTTGCCAATACTGCGTTGATGGCCAGGCGGATGGTTGAGCGAGGTGTGCGTTTTGTGCAGATTTATCACAACAACTGGGATACACATGCCAATGTTGCAGGTCGACTTCCCGACCAATGCAAGGATGTCGACCAACCTTGTTACGCATTGATTCAGGATCTCAAACAACGGGGCATGCTGGACGAGACCCTTGTGATCTGGGGAGGTGAGTTTGGTCGGACCATCTATTCTCAAGGGGGATTAACTGCGAAAAACTACGGACGCGACCATCACCCTCGTTGTTTCACCATGTGGATGGCGGGTGGAGGTTTCAAGCCGGGAGTCATTTATGGAGAAACTGACGACTTTTCGTACAACATCACCAAAGACCCCGTCCACATCCGGGATTTTCATGCCACGGTCCTGAATCAGTTGGGCTTTGACCACGAGTTATTCTCTTTCAAGTACCAGGGTCTCGACCAGCGGTTGACCGGCGTCGAACCAGCCCACGTGATTCGCAAGCTGCTGTCCTAACCCGCATTCTTCACTCGCTCCAGCTACGATAATCGCAGCAAAGATATAACAGATACATAAGAGGACAGGCAAAGAGTCTGGGCGATGCGTCCAATTAGCTGAGGCGGTCTGCAGAGTATTCTAAGAAAAGAGGTGTCAACCACGCCTAACAGGTCTTCCAGTTTTGCATTGTAGAGTCCCCCCTGTTTGCCCTTGCGCTTATAACTCACACGTAATACAGAACTGGGAGTTACCTAGTTTGCATGTTCGACGCGAATTTTAATATAGGGTTTGCGCATTTTGAGTTCAGAGAGTTGCTGTGCCCGGAGTCGGTTTTTTTCGGGAGGAAGATTGAGGCTGATCTTGCCCGCGTAGACCAGTTTGCCATAATGTTCGCCAAGTTTTTCGTAGGGCAGACCACCTATTTGGGGTATGTTTTTGGCGGCTTGTTCTCAGGCGGAACCATACAGCGTGTTGTCCTCTGCCTTTTGCCATTTCTTGCACCGAGGTAAGACCAAATCCTCAGCCTGCACTAGTCGTGTGGCTGGGGCCTGTCTGCGGTTGTTTGTTCCCCCTGTTGCTCTACAGGGGTATTCTACGACGTCGAGAAGTTGCGTGTAAAACGCCCGTTTTTTTGTCGGGTTTTGTCTGATTGCGAACGGAGCCTACCTGGCATTTGGTTCCTTTGGTCTTACTGGTGATTGCGGCGAAATGTTTCGCACGTGTACATCCAGTGGGTGATGGTCGCCTATGGTGTGGTAACAATTGCATGGGGTTTGAGACTTTGGCACGGATTGTACTGCTGGTGGTGCCTTGCATGTATGCCATCCTGGATGATTTTGGATTGACGGCTAAAGCCCCCTCCCCTGCCCCATACCATTGAGCATTCTTCTTTTTGTGTTTGCTTGCCCCTCAT
>PATG01000105.1 GCA_002713555.1 Planctomycetaceae bacterium | reverse complement strand
TCCAATAACGTTTGATATTCTTTATTACTACTGCAACCATTGAGCTTTGCCTTCAGATCCAGAACCTTATTCTCCCCTGCCTTCAAATCCAGCTGCTTCTGATCGACAGCTTTCTTTGTTTGTTTGACCATTTCTTGCGCATTGGCCAGTGAATCCTGTTGCTTTGAAACATTAACCTGGTGGGCCTGCACACGGCGAGGACCGCGAGCCAGACGTTCGCGAAGGTCACTAAGCTGAGAGTGGATACGATGCAACTCACGGAGCACCCCGGTAGAAACCGCCATTGACTGTCCTTTTTTTACAGGCCTTATCGCTGAAAGCCATTGGTTCGTTAGATTGATCAAGCTAGAGTGGGAACACAACCCCGCCCCCCACTTCTCTCCACCACGCCTCATAAATACTATTGTAGCGACGATTTCATTTTCGATAAGGCATAGAAAAAGGCCCCCGCCAAAAGACGAGGACCTTTTCTCTAGAACGTCTCGGTTCACTCGCTAGGCAGCTGCGAGTATCTCCTCCGAGGGAATATCGGCCCAAACCTCTTCTTCGTCGGGAATCGGGCTATCCACTACATACTCTGACAACTCGGAGCTACGAACAGGGTGCTGCAGTTTGGCGACTGCTTTGGCCTCTATCTGACGCACACGTTCGCGGGTGACTTTAAATATCCTTCCTACCTCTTCCAGCGTGTAGCAGTATCCATCCGCCAACCCGTACCTTAAACGTACAATTTCTCGCTCCCGATACGTCAGGGTCTTAAGAAGTTCATCGATTTTTTCACGCAACAGACCGTTGTTCGCTAGATCCAACGGGTTGTCAGCATGCGAGTCTTCTACAAATTCACCAAAGCTACAATCCTCACTCTCCCCAATGGGGCGATCCAGGCTAACCGGAGTACGGCCAATATCAAGCACATGCAGGCTTTCATCCAGATCGACCCCCGCCGCATCGGCCGTTTCTTCGTGAGTTGGCAATCGTCCCAACTCGTGTTGAAGCCGCTTGGCCGTTTGCTGCAATTTGCTGAGCACATCGATCATATGTACAGGAATACGAATCGTTCTCGCCTGATCTGCTACAGCACGTGTTATTGCCTGACGAATCCACCATGTGGCGTAGGTTGAAAATTTGAAACCACGTCGGTATTCGTACTTGTCTACAGCACGCATCAAGCCCGTGTTGCCCTCTTGAATCAAATCCAGGAAGCTCATACCGCGATTACGATACTTTTTAGCGATCGAAACAACCAATCGCAAATTGCTACTCGAAAGTTCGCGTTTGACGCGGTCGAACTCTTTGAGTTGCTTCCGCAACCCCTGACAACGCTTCCGTAAGCTACTGGGGCTTTCTAGCGTTTTCATCATCAACGCTTTTAGCTCTTGACGTGCTAGAGTAATACGATTTACAGAAGCCCCTTCTGCCTTTAGCTGTTTCAGATGCCCCTGCAAGTAGTCCATACGTCGCGACAGCCCTTCCAGTTCCTGCATTAAAGGCTGAACACGGCGTGTTCGTAAACTCAATTCCTCAACCAATGAAAGCATTTTACCACGATTACGAAGGTAATCCTGACGGGCACTACGTTTTGCTTCGGGAGTAGCAGAATGACTGATCAGCGTGGCAAAGAGTCCGCGCTGTGCGTGCATGAGATGCTTGAGTGTTGGCAGGTTCATTGGCAATCGGGCCGAAATTTGTTCTTTGGTTAGCCTTTCGGTAAGTGACACTTTGATCGTCCGGTCAAATGGCAATTCGCCAGAGTGCACTTTTGATAAGGTCTCGCACGTTGCTTCCAAGGCAAAAAACGACCGCAACAAATTTCTACGGAAACGCTTACGGGACAACTCGATTTTTTTAGCAAGAGTGACTTCTTCGTCACGCGTGAGCAATGGGATCCGACACATTTGTGACAGATACATCCGTATCGGATCATCCGTCAACTTGGGCAAATCGGCAGCAAACAAACTTTCACGCTGCGCATCGGCATCACTGGATTCTTCTTTGATCGTGCGGGGCGTCGAATCGGATCCTTCTACAAAATCGATCCCCATGCATTCGGACAACTCGAGAAGCAATTGGACCTGGTGGGAATCGTTCGCTTCATCTGGCAAAAAATCATTCGCCTGAAGATAGGTTATGAAACCTTGCGATTTTGCAAGACTGACAAGTTCACTAAAGGATATTTTTCCTGAGACGGATTGCTGCGAATCAAGACTCAAATTGGTAGGGGTTTTTATTGCGGGTGTCATCAAAACTCCTCCTGCACTTCCTGTGCATATGGAAAAGACATCGGGAAACCGTCCGAACATATCACCCATCCGTGGGCGAAGAACCTGTCTGACGGCCTTTCTTTTGCTGTTGTGCTAGCTCCTTAAAAAAATTGTCTAATTTTTCATCTTCTTGCTGAGGCAGCAAAGCCTTTTGATGAAAAAAAGCCCGCTGCTCATTTTGGCGCGATTCCAACTCTTGTTCGTTCAGCCGCTCGATCAAATCATTTGCACTCCACATTGCATCTTTGACGGCTTTATTTTTTCCAGTCTCATCGCATTCCACTAACAAGTTTTTTTCGTGCACATCATCGGTCAATAGCATCAATTGCTCATAGGTTGCTGTCTGTCCTGACTCCATCATCCGCAAGGCATTAACATAAAGATTCCGGCAAAAAGCATTTTGTATTTTTTCGGGCGCTAGCTTATCCGCCAGATGAGTCACTACTTGAGGATGGTGCAACAACAACTCAATGAGTTCTTTATCCCATGCTAAAAGAGGCTGAGAAGAAAAACTTTCATCGGATATGTGATGCTCCGATACAGACTTCATCTCATGAGAACGACTCACAGAAGTTTTGCGTTGCTTGGCAGCTAGATCCCGCCGTTTGGCACCCAATCTTGTGCGGATCGTTTCTTCTGTAATGCCAAACTGACGTGATATACGAGACATCACTTGTTGCTCTCGCACCAAAGACACCGAAGTGGCACTGCTGGCCTTTGGAAAAGCGCGAACCAGTGTCCCCAGTATCTCTTCTACGGCTTGTGCTGAAGCATGCGTACCCGGGACTTGGGACCCGTGGACTTTATCAGAATCTAATACCAATCCTTTGGTCACAGCAGTAATCTTATGTTCGAGGGCGTCGACCGCAGTCGACAACAATTGCCTAAAAGACTCGCTTCCTTGCGATGCAATAACATCACATGGATCGGCCCCTTGAGGCAAGGTCAGAATCCGCAAATCTATTTCTTGCGCCACAAAGAGTGCTAGCAACTCGTCCAGAATCTGCATTGTACGACTCTGTCCCGCATCGTCTCCATCCAAAACGAGCGTGATGCTATCAGTAAAACGGCGCAACAGCGGAACATGCTTGTCCCCCAATGCTGTTCCCAATACGGCTACCGCATGATCGATGCCATGCTGATGCGCCATGATCACATCTGTGTAGCCCTCCATAATGACAATACATTTCTGCTGGGCAATACCGTCTTTGGCGAGATCGAGAGCGTAGAGTTGGCTACTTTTGTTGAACAAGGGTGTTTCGGGGCTGTTAATGTATTTTGCTTCTGTTCGATCGGAATCCTTGTTGCCCATTCCCGGAAGGATGCGCCCCCCGAAAGCAATGGGGCGCGAACGTGTGTCGCGAATTGGGAAAATCAATCGACCACGAAAACGATCATAGAATCCGGGGCCATTCTGGCGGCGGGCAACCAATCCGACGCGTTCAAGTACCGCCGGTGATAGATCGGTTACCTGCGATTGTTCCAGTAGCCAGTCCCAACGGTTGGGAGCAAATCCCAGCTGGAATTTTTCTGTTGTTTCCTGCTGGATACCTCTACTGGTTAAATAATTACGTGCTGCCTCGGCCTCAGGATCTTTGATCAAGCATCGGTGGAACTGCTCCTCGGCCCAAGCCACGGCGCGCAGCAGATTGCGCCGCTCAAACTCACTAGACTGTCCTGAATGGCGTTTCGCCGGGGCCAGTTCGATACCAGCTCGGTCGGCCAGCATTTCCAGGGCTTCACGAAAATCCAGCCCTTCCATACGCATGATGAAGCTGAAAATATCCCCGCCGATATTGCATACCCAGCATTTAAAGGATTGCCGATCTGGATTGACCTGCAAGCTGGGTCGCGTGTCGTCATGCCAGGGACAAACGGCTACATAACCCCGACCTTGTCTGCGCAGCGCCATATAGCCATTCGCCAGATCAACGATGTCTATCGCTTGACGAACTTGTTCTTTTGCATCCTGCAAGTCAGTAAGTGGCATAGGAAGGATTCTTGTGTTGGGTATTAAAAAATGATGTGTGATGGGGTCGGAGAATAAATATTCGCCAAGTGGTGAGTGCAAGTGACTCCTTCGTCCTGTGTTTCCCTCCCATTGAATTACAACGAATCACGCGGACGTGCAGCCACCTTGACCTGGAGTGTTATTTTTTCGGGACCGTTTCGACCATAACGCATGATTTCAACAGGAACGTCGGCACCGATTTCAGTAGCCGCTATAGCACGACTCATGAGGGTGGGATCTGCATACTCAATGCCATTCCAGCTCAGTATGACATCCCCCATAACAATACCCGCTTTCTCTGCGGGCGTGTTTTTTTGCACCTGGGTTACGAAGACTCCTTGCCCGCTGTTCAAACCTAATTTGCGAGCTATTTCATCAGTCACTTCCGTGGGCCCTACCCCCAAATAACCCCGCAACACCCATCCTTGTTTGCGTAGCTGTTCGTAACTGTACTTCGCAATGACACTGGGAATTGAAAAGCTAATCCCTTGATAAGACCGGCCAATAATTGCCGTATTGATACCCACTATTTTCCCGTCAACATTGACGAGCGGACCGCCACTATTTCCCGGATTGACTGCTGCGTCTGTTTGCAGGAATTCTTGATAAACTCCCGTAATGCCCCGGCGTTCTTTGGCACTAACAATCCCGAAGGTAATACTTTTCTGAAGACCAAATGGACTGCCCACTGCCCAAACCATCTCCCCCACGTCCAACGTGTCACTATCTCCCCAGACAGCAGGAACCAGATCACCAAGTTCTGTCTTCAGGACTGCGACATCGGTCCCCGGATCACGTCCGATGACACTCGCCGTACCACGCCGACCATCGCTAAGTTGAATTTCGGCAGTGCGCACCCCACGCACAACGTGGTCGTTGGTTACGATATAACCCGTCTCGTCCACAACGACGCCTGAGCCTATACCATTCCCACGACCCTGACCACGCTTAGTTCGGACGTTCACAACACTGGGACCTACATACTGAGCCAACAAGCGTGAGGCATCCGATACTTCACTAAGATTCATGCTGGAAAGGTTTTCGCGTGCCACATCGTATTTGGCACGCTCGGCTCCAGCAATGAGTGAATACTGAATTCGTTGGATGACGTTCGGTACAACCAGCAAAGCGAGTAGTAGACTAAATATCCACAACAAGCGTCTCAGCCTGGAAAGATCCTGATGAGTCACCGGCCTCGTTTGGGTGGAAGCTGATGACATGCTATCGTCGGATACGACGTTCTGCTCCTCGGACTGCATCGGATCCTCGTACATTCCTGTAATCCTCCTATGGATTCCTTGCTACACTCGAAAGTAGCAAATAACTTTGCATCCCCCCAGGAGCTTTCGCTCGGTATGGATTATATTATCATTTTTAGGGCAGGGATGCTCAAATTACTTTGCTTGCTTGTTGAAAACATGGCGTGCTAATGTCCAGCTCTCTGTTCTTTCCACCGCCCACAGAATCGTCCCCAGACGGCCTTGTTGCCATGGGTGGCGAATTGAGCCCAAAATGGCTACTGGATGCCTACCGCCACGGAATTTTCCCCTGGCCCGTGTATCCCCAAGACCCCATGCTTTGGTGGTCTCCAGACCCCCGGGCCATCTTACCCTTAGAGGGACTGCATATCTCTCGCAGACTCCAACGGACACTCCGAGCCAAAAAGTTTCGAATAACGTGTAACGAAGCATTCCGTGACGTTGTCCACGGCTGCGCAACGTCTCAGGATCGCAAGTTCAATACATGGATCACCGACGATATGATTGCCGCCTATACAAAGATGCATCAACTGGGGCATGCTCACAGTTTGGAAGTCTGGCACGAAGGTCAACTTGTTGGGGGCACGTATGGCTTGGCAATCGGGGGACTCTTTGCCGCCGAGAGTATGTTTTATTTAGTACGTGATGCATCCAAAGTGGCGCTCGTGCATCTTGTTGAGCATCTCCATACGAGTGGATACACTCTCCTGGACGTGCAACAGTGGACACCGCATACCGGCAGTATGGGGGCCATCGAAATCTCACGCAGTGAGTATCTTACAAGGTTGGCGGTCGCGGTTGAGCTACCCATAACGTTTGGCAAGAAGCTGATCAGCAGGTGTGCCCATTGAATTCCTGTTCACGCTAAATGCGAATCTTCCCAAACGTTTCGGTAAGCCGAATTCTGCACAAAGGCATCCAGCAAATCGCAATAGAAAGAAATATGCCGTCCCAGGCTCAACAGCAGAAAGGGCAAATAAGGGCCCTTTATTTTGCAAAACCTGCTTCAAACGTTCCGTATCCTCGGGGCTCCATCACTTTGGCTCGGTAATAGCAATCCAAGCATCACTATAACTCGATGGGGCATAGTTGTGCCCGCATCCAATGGGCACACTTGTTGCCATGGGAAAATCAAACGCGATTTGCAAGAAAGTTATAATTGGATACCACTGCAAATAGGGTGATACATCAGAACCTCGTTGTCCTTTCAACCAATCGGGGCTCTTCTATAGCAAGTCCAGAGAAAAAAATCATGGGATCGCTGGCATGCAGAATATACACAAATCGCATGGATCCCCACGACTAAGTTCTTCAAGGGCAAGCTTGGATCGCTCTGGTGTTATCGTTCTTGAATTCAATACTACATAGACACGCAAAGGCCTGAGAGGATTTGCGTCTGTAAATTCTTCAAGTTGCTCCTGGGTTGGTCCATGAACAATAAACTCCTTGCCCTGACGGCCAATCGAGCCCCATGCGATAAGCGACTCATCACTGCCTGATGCCAAGGCATGGGTAGGCTGTTGAATCCCTTCATCCGTGATTCGATCTAGTCTCAAAAAGATCGAATCCGCAAGGATCAAATCCTGCTTCGCAAGAATGCCATTGATAATAAAAAAGAGAAGTGAGCAAATAACAACTAGACTCAGAACAAGCGACACACGACGTGGAAGAATTTTACTCAGCTTGTTATCAATATAGAAGTAGCCCTTTCGAATCGCGCGAAAAAATGCCAACCACATAATCCCAACAAGAACTGCAATAATGGCAACCGGCCAGGAATAAGCACTCTCCAAAGGGTCCATCTCCATTAACAAACGGATGGAATTCTGCCAGACCGTAGCGTGCCACATAAAGTAGGCAACATTCGACACGACAGCTATCGTCGTTACTCGCTTGGCGATGCGTTGGAATTTGGAACCAGACTGTGGCAATTCTAGATAGTGCCAAAACAAAACAAGTCCGATACCGATCCCGTACCCCACACTTAAAGAGAACCCCGACAACAAACCCTAAACGATAGTATTTCACGGCAAAAGTGACGGAGAAAGTGACGCAGAAAAAACAGTGTGGCAAACACCATTCCCACATAGGAAAAAGAAATCCAAAACCGAACTAATATGGATTGCACAGGCAAAGCAAACTCCCGGGTACGGCCAGGAAAACTCTCTTCCCCCGCCCCCCCCCCCCGGTTCCCGCCAGGGAAAGCTAATGTCCGCCTGGGCAAACTAGTGCCGGCCTGGAAATAACAGTCTTTTCAGACGACTCACTCGGGCGAAGAAGCACTCGGAAGATGCTTGAACTCGATCTCAGGCAACTTCTCTTTTCCAATTGTCGTTCCCGAAACAGTCAGCGAAAACCCTTTGCCATTCTCAAGAGACTCATAGACCAGGGCCGAACCATCGTAGGGACTTTTCGGTAGCGTTCCCCCCAGTTTTTCAGCCACACTACCCAGGTCCGCTGGAAATCCTTGGGCCGTCTTGGTTGCTGAAATCGCCAAAATAACTTTCGTGAGAGTCAACTCTGCCTTATGAACTGCAAAGAGTGACGCCAGCCTGGCTGGATTTAATTTACTGGCTCTCTCTGTGTCTGGTAGTTTCGACTTGTATTTTTGATAAATTGTTTCTCCCTGCAGAATCGATTCTGGTGCTGATTGCGTAAGACATCTGGCCGATTCTCGAGTCAAAGCAATATGCGTCGAACGCAGTTTTTTCAGGTGACGCCCCAGAGCATCCTTATTGTCAAAAGCACTTTTAGGTACCCCATGTTTGATCGCAGCAGCGATGGCGTGTTTTCTTAAATCGACAGGTCCCACATTGGGCATTTCTTCGTGAAGCACCTCCAGCACCATTTCGGCCCAGGGGCCATCCGGGTAGGCATCTTGCATAGCATCGAGTCGCATTTGCGAGATACTAGCCTCTGACAAAAGTGTGCGCGCTGGTTCAATCAGATTTCCAGAAGAGACCTTTGCTAAATCCAGCAATCTATTAATCAATGACTCATCGGAACAGTGGGTAGCCCAACGTCCAAGAGCGTAGTAAGCCGTTTCGAGTATTTCGATGCCGGCTAATACTTCATCCAGAGTCGTTTGATGTGTCATGTGACGACCCATGCGGATTATTGCTAGATAAATCTCAGCAGCAGACGTCCAATCGCCAGCCGCTTCTTTCTGCACACCATGCAAGGCGTTCAACTTGGCCAGGTCAACCATCATTTGCGTGTGGGGCAAGACAGCAGTGAGCATGTATTGGCGAATGTCGAGACCAAAATCAGCATGCAATTGATTGGCCCCGATCAGGGAGGACCGAATTGCATGACGAGAAGCAATCAACAAACGATCTACCTTCGCAAGATCTGCTGGACTCGAAGTGGGAGTCACAATTTCCCAAATTGGCTTACGAAGAAGATCTCTATGGACGGGATCAACAGCTACAAGAAATAATATTGCGCGTTGATAATGAAGCGCGGCATTGGTCGAAGTACGAGGAAGAGGCAGGTCGAGCGTTTCTTCAGACACCCCCGTTCTCGCCGAACTGACGAATACCATCAGTGCGAGAAGGCAAGGAAGGATGCACCAACTCCGGGTTGTTTTTCTACAATCCATAGGCTTCATAGTCGTCTCTCTACTACTATTTTGAATCTTTTTTATGCATCTGCTACGGCAACACCCTGTTTGGTCACAATAAACCTGCTCCATCTCATCCTGCTTAATAACGCCAAAGCCCTCTTGCAACTTCCAAACGAGCCGCTTCTCGACCTGTAATGAGAGGCTGATACGGAGTGGCATTTGAAAAAGGCTTTTGGGCAGGTCGACGTGCTAACGACCTGCCCCCACCCCTACCATAATAGGAATTTATATTTCGGTTGAGGGGCATTCCTGATGGTGGAATATCGTTGCGGTAAGGGTTGCCAATAACGCCACCACTCCCCACATGCCGGGCGGGTGCTGGGAGACGACGGTTCGCTGGCGCGCGTTGATGCGAATAAGGGTAAGGCGCACTACTACGATACTGAGCAATAGCGTGCGAAACACCAATAGCCGCAAGTCCCAGCAAGAGATAAAATCCACATTGCAATATTCCACTTTGCAAACGGTTGCAACGCATGAAGCCCCTACGTATCACAGCCTTGAACACCCTAGGTAGCACAGTCTTGAATAATAGAACACTAGAAATCAATCGCCTTGGAAAACCTGGACATTTGGCGCGCAATTATTTACAGCAAAACACCCTGCAACGAATTCCAGAGTAACTTCGTAACAACACAGTGTCAAGCATTTATGGCGCTAGCGCTGGCAGAAGAATTTTGGCAATCATTCGCAAATAAACATTGGACCAATGCATATTTGGCATGACAACATGAGTGCTTTACACCGACTAGTCAGGCAAAGGCCAATCAATCATGAAACTTTCAAGAGCTTAAACTAATACCAAGTAATACATCATACAATCAAAGGCCGCAGCACATTGTAGCTAATCTGTAAAGACTGCAACCTCCTTGCTATCGACCCTTCAAATGCCTCGTCTTCAACTTCGACACACACGGGACCGTCGTATCCCGCATCGGTAAGCGCCCCAATCCACTTCCCCCATTCGATATCTCCAAGTCCCGGGACTTTTGCCGTACATCTCTGCATGGGTGGTACGAGCGATCCAACTTCGTTCAGACGTTCAACATCCACACGCATGTCCTTGGCATGCGCGTGAAAAATACGTGCACCAAATTCATGGATCGGGGCAATCGGATCCATAAGTTGCATACGGAGATGCGATGGATCGTAGTTCAAACCAAAGTGGGGAGAGGGAATGACCTCAAACATGCGTCGCCAGATGGCGGGAGAGTGCGCTAAATTCAGGCCAAAGGGCCATGTCTTTTCGAACAACATCGGACAGTTTTCGATACCTATTCGAATATTGCATTCCTCGGCATACCTCACCAACTCAGGCCAAACAGATTCAAAAAGTTTAAAATTGTCCTCCAAAGATACTTGATGATTCGCCCCGATAAAGGAGTTCACTGTATTCAAACCCAACAAAGCTGCTGCATCAATGACTTTTGGAAGATGCCGGCAAGCAACCTGGGCTTGCTCGCTATCTGCCGAGAGGGGTATTGAATAGTATCCAAGTGCACTAATCGCGACGCCATATTTCTCGCAAAGCGCACGCACATCATCCGCCTGTGTTGCCGAAAAATCGGTAACATCAAGATGCATTACGCCGCCATATTTACGATCGGGCCCACCGGGGGGCCAACACATTACTTCAATGCATTGGTATCCGATACTGGCAGCATGCTGCAGGACCTGCTCAAAAGTCAAATCACCAAGTATTGCACTGACAAAGCCGAGTTGCATTTTATGATTCGTTGAGAAAGTGTGATTCCAAGAACCGGTTTAAAACCCCAAAGGACACACAAGTGTAGCAAGGGCAAGTCAAGCATAGAACCCACTGTGGATGGAACTTTTTGCAAAGTGATTCGATAAGCCCTGATCGCCGATTCGACCAGGTAGTGTTTATCCAAACGCCTGTCCCAAATCTGCTTGCAAATCTTCGCATGCCTCCAGTCCGACAGAAAGTCGAATGAGACCATCGGCAATGCCATGCTTGGCTCGATCTGCAGCATCGTAGCTCGCGTGCGACATGGAAGCGGGTTGTTCAATCAGCGATTCGACGGCCCCCAGGCTAACCGCCAGTTGAAAGAGCCTGGTTGATTCTACAAATTTCTTTGCCGCGGAAAAACTGCCCTTAAGTTCGAAAGATAACATGGCTCCAAAACCATGGTCCATTTGAAGTTTGGCAATTGCATGTCCTGGATGATCCGGCAAGCCGGGGTACATCACACGTTCTACCTGATCGTGGGTCGACAACCACTCTGCTAATTTTTGAGTCGTACGACATTGCTCGCGCACTCGAAGCTCAAGCGTTTTTAAACCACGCGAGCACAAGAAGGCTTCTAAAGGACCCATGATAGCGCCCGTGGAATTCTGCACAAAGTAGAGTTCCTCACGCAAGCCCTCATTTTGAACAACCAAGGCTCCGCCCATCAGGTCGCTATGCCCCCCTAGATACTTGGTGGCCGAGTGCATAACAATGTCAGCGCCCAACTCCAAAGGGCGTGTGAGTACTGGGCTGGCAAATGTGCTATCCACACCTAATAGCGCACCGTGCTGATGGGCGATCTCTGCACAAGCAGCAATATCGGTTATCGTCATCCGTGGATTGCCTGGACTTTCGATCCAGATGATTTTTGTCTTGGGAGTACATGCCGATTCCACATCCTGTAGCTGGGTGGTATCAACTAGCGTCACCTCAATGCCAGCGCGGTTGGCAACTTTGTGGAGCAATCGATAGGTGCCGCCATAAATATCGCTGCCGGCTACAATGTGATCACCCGAATTGAGTGATGCAACAACACAGTGAATGGCGGCCATACCACTCGCAAATGCCAAAGCGCCAGTACCGCCTTCCAAAGAAGCGAGAGTGGCTTCGAAACCAGAACGTGTCGGGTTTCCACTGCGGGAATAGTCATACTCACCCCATTCTCCTGCAGCAGGCTGCACAAAAGTCGAGGCCAGATGCAAGGGGGGAACAACTGCGCCAGTCTCCGGACATTTTTTATTGCCAACATGGATGGCGCGTGTTCTGAATTGCATACGTAATCTCTAACGGATTGGGGATCCACTAAGGGTGGTTACTCTAGAATACCTTTCTGATTAGCCCAAAGCTTGTGCCAGGTCTGCAATCAGATCTTCCGTATTTTCGATACCGCAAGACAATCGGATCATGTTATCCGGAATACCGTATTCAACCCGCTCTTCCGGGGAACACTGATAGTAGCTCATGATGAGGGGCTGCTCAATAAGAGACTCGACACCTCCCAAACTAGGAGCAATCCGTGCAATTTTCACATTGTCGACAACATCAGCAGTTGCTCGCCAATCAGCATCTTTGACCAAAAAAGTAACCAGTCCACCAAACCCACGCATGGTTTGCCTGGCAATAGAATGGTAAGGGTGCGACTCCAACCCGGGGTAATAAACCTTATCGACCCGTGGATGGCTTTCCAGGTATTCGGCAACACGCTGTCCGTTTTCGTTATGACGCTGCATCCTGAGCTCAAAAGTCTTCAAACCTCTAGAGAGCAGGTAGATGTTCTGGGGACCGTTGACTGCACCCATGATGCCACGGAGATTGCGCACAGCTTCTAATTTTTCTTGCGTACCTATCACAACTCCTGCCAGCAGATCGTTATGTCCGCCAAGATACTTTGTGGCCGAATGCAGTACGTAGTCGATTCCAGCATCGATAGGACGCAAATTGAACGGTGTGGCCAGCGTAGCATCAATCAATGTTTCAACACCATGACGCTTGCCGATATCGGCAAATCGTTCGATGTCTATACAACTCATATGAGGATTTGTAGGCGATTCGCTGATGAGCATCTTGGTGTGTGGTGTAATGGCTGCTTCCATAGCTTCGTAGTCGCACGTACGCACCTGTCGCGTTACAACACCGTAGCGAGACAAATGCTTTGCACAGAATTCACGACTACGATGATAACATTCGTCAAAAAATATCACTTCATCACAGGAACTTAGCTTGGCCATCAGCAAGCCGACAATGGCAGCCATTCCACTCGAATAAAGGACGGCTTCCTCCCCCCCCTCCAATTCAGCCAATTTACGCTCAACAATACGCTCACCAGGATTGCCGTATCGTCCATATTCCTCGCGTGGTTGCGATTCTTTGATAAAGTCAATAATTGACTGCGTATTTTCAAAGGTGTAAGTCGAAGCACAAAAAATTGGATCGGTGATCGAATCCCCTAACTTTTGGCGTGCTTCCCCCGCGTGAACTGATTTGGTAGAAACATCCTCCGCGATATTCGGAAGTAGATCCTTGGCCTGATTTGCATCGGACGTGTCACGATGAGGTGTCTTAAACATTTCGACTTGGCTCATGGCGGGAGTGGGGGCTAAATTGAGTGGGTGTTCAAGTGATTGGAGGTATTACTGTTCGGATATGCCGGACACATTACTCCGAGTCTCTAAGTTTTGCGTATTGCGTTCACTATTTTTAAATTTGCCAATACGTTAGGAAAATCAAGGGCCCTTCGATTCTGAACCCGCTATCTTGTGGAGCGAATACTCCCGTAATCAGCGCGATAACAATCAGCGCAATAAAAAAAACCGCATTCACTCTCGGTAGATGCGGCTTTGGCAAGCTTGTTCAATTGTTATTGCCAATCGTGTTACAGCCAGCTGGCTTAAAACTCTTGGCAACGTTTTGGCACTTTAGCAGTTTCGGCTGCAAGCGGCCACAAATCCCGAGTTACTATAAGTCTACGTCGTTTACCCAAGGAACACAAGCATGGAGTCGCAGATTAAACTAAATATCAAGGTCCTGAGCCCCGAATATCTGTGTAGAACTGGGTTTTCATAGCTATTTCGTCATCTCGACAAAGTGGGGCCCGCTAGCAGCCGATGTTTGTCTTGACCGTTTCTTGGTCGCTTGGGACCATTCGCAACCTCGTTTTCTTACCCACCTGCTGCATGTTGGAATTGCCATGTCACGTTCGTCTCTCAGCCTGACTGCTTTGCTCATTTGCGTTGTTTCTATTGGCTGCCGTTCTCCTTACTACGCCGACCGAGGTGCAGGTATGGGAGCACTTGCCGGGGCAGGAGCTGGTGCATTGATTGGAGACGCAACAGGAGGCAATGCCGGGAGCGGCGCCTTGATTGGTGCTGGACTTGGCGCCTTAACCGGAGCCGCCGTAGGGAGCGAAATGGATCATCTTGCAGCTCAGAACCGCTTGGAAATCGCTGCCCAGATGGGCCGGCAGGTTCAGGCGGGTGCGGCAAATATTCAGGAAGTTATCGCCATGACGCGCTCGGGAGTCGATCCGCGTCTCATCCAGAATTACATCCGCACCTCGGGTGTCAGCCAACCCCTGGCAGCCAGTGAAGTGATCTACCTTCACGAACAGGGGGTCGCAACGGATGTCATCCAAGCCATGCAAAACCCACCCACGATCAATGCCCCCATGATGGCAGGTCGTCCACCTGTCATCGTTGAAGAGCACTACTACGGCCGCCCTGCCTGCTACGCACCTCACATCGGGTATCATCACGGTTTCTACCGTGGTGGCTGTCGCCCCCGTACTAGTTTCGGATTTTCTATCACTAAGTAGTATTATGTGCGTTGCTTGTTTCGCATCTCGATAAAACACACCTTTTACGCTATCTGCACCGCACTGGCCCCTCTTCCACCCTGCCGCTTGGGACCTTATCCTACTGGTATGCGTGCAGAAGTAATTGCTATCGGCGATGAGTTGACGACCGGCCAAAGGCTGGATACCAATAGCCAATGGATAAGCCAGCAACTAACACACCTGGGGGTCGAGGTCGCTTTTCACACAACCGTTGGTGACGAACTGGATGACAATATCGCAGCGTTTCAGATTGCCATGGAGCGGGTCGATATCATCGTGGTTACCGGCGGCTTGGGGCCAACTGCCGACGATTTGACACGCGATGCACTCGCTACCGCATCGGGCTCTCCACTACAACGTGATAAAACATCACTTCGTCATATCCAAGAGCTTTTTGCCAGCCGAGGCCGTGAGATGCCTGAACGCAATCAAGTTCAAGCGGATTTTCCTATTGGCTCCACACCGATTCACAATCCCCACGGCACGGCCCCCGGCATCGAAATGCAGATTGCTCGTTCCGGACCCGGTACTTGCAAACTCTTTGCACTGCCCGGAGTTCCTGCTGAAATGCAAGAAATGTGGCAGGCGACCGTAGCTCAACGAATCCACGAACTACGTCCCGAGCCACGTGTGATTCGACACCGCCGCATCAAGTGCTTTGGCATGGGAGAAAGTCAACTTGAAGCCATGCTACCTGACTTGATTCGGCGCGATCGCGAGCCTCGAGTTGGCATTACAGCCAGCGATGCGACGATCACCTTGCGAATTACTGCAGCCGGTCGTGACGAACAAGCCTGCTGGGAAGCAATAGAACCGACAGTTGATATTATCTACCAACAATTAGGCAACCTGATCTTCGGAGAAGAAGAGGAGGAACTCCAGCACGTAGTGGTGCGCCTTCTGAAACAGCAAAAACTCACACTCGCCGTTGCTGATTGGGCTACTGAGGGTTTGCTCTTGCAATGGCTGCAAGAGGCCAGCGGTGACACGGGAGTGCTTAAATCTTCTCCACCAATTTCCTCCCCTCAGCTATTCGATTCCATGACGACCCCATTTGAAAACCACACGGCCAAAGCAACCACTGCCTTGGCGGAAAAGGTCCGTCAGGATAACGGAGCTCATGTTGGGCTGGCCCTGGGAGCCTATCCACCCGAGATACAGTCCTCTTCTGCGCAAGTTTGTGTGGCCCTATCTTTGCCGGATAACAAGTACAAAATGCATTTTTCTTGCGCCGCCCATCCAGCAATTATAAAAAGCCGCACAGCAAAGCAGGCACTCAATGCACTCCGCCTAAAACTTCAGTAATTACTCATTCTAGTCCCGCAGGAACGCCCCTATCGAAACCCGTTCTCCTGCCGCTATACTGATTTGATGAAGCAAATCCGCCTCGGCTCTGCCTGCATCAACACGACTCCCCTGAATTGGGAAACTCATTTGCAGCTCTTGCTCGCAACGATCAGCGAAGCACAAAATACTGAAGTTGGCGTCCTATGCTTGCCGGAGCTTTGCATCAGTGGCTATGGTTGTGAGGATGCCTTTTTTGCCAAAGGTGTCCAGCAAACATCGCAAGAACTGCTTGCCGAAATTGTGCCCCATACACAAGGAATTGCCACACTATTGGGGTTACCTTTGTGCGTAGAGGGACAGCTCTACAACACCATGGCGTTTGTTTGTGATGCCACACTTTTGGGTTTTGTCGCCAAGCAACACCTGGCAGATGATGGCATCCACTACGAACCAAGGTGGTTTCAGCCCTGGCCGTCTGGCGAAGTTCGCGAAGTAACAATAGAAGACAAAACCTACCCGGTTGGCGACCTCTTATTCGACTGCGGAGGCATCAAGATAGGTATCGAAATTTGCCGCGATGCCTGGGTAAAAAATCGCACAGGCTGCCAGTTGGCTGCACGAGGAGCCGATATCCTCCTCAATCCTAGTGCGAGTCACTTTGCTTTTGCCAAGCAGGAAATGCGGCGCAAATTGGCAATCGAAGCTTCTCAAAGATTTCATGTGAGCTATGCGCACGCCAATCTGCTCGGCAATGAATCCGGTCGAGCCATCTTCGATGGAGCTTGTCTGATTGCCAGCCGAGGAAGCATGCTGGCCGAGGGCCCGCGTCTAAGTTTTAACGACTATCTACTTACTGCTGCAGATGTGGATATCACGGCAACAAGACGCGACCGAGAAAAAGACGCAGACCAAACCAGCCTGACGATGCCTCCGTCACAGGGAATCCTCATCAAGAGCCCCTTTTCTTTTTCGGTACCCCGTTCTGCTTGTCCTGCCGCGCTAACTGAGCCCTGGGATACTTCGCCACCTCCCAAAGCAGAAGAGTTTGCACGTTCTGTGCCTCTGGCCCTTTTTGACTACTTGCGTAAAAGTCATGCCCGCGGAATGGTTGTATCACTCAGTGGTGGTGCCGACTCCTCGAGTGTGGTTGCCATGGTTTGGCTCATGGTAGAGTTTGGCATCGCCAACCTGGGACGGGAAGCATTTCTCAGCAAATTGAGTCCTATCGAAGATCTTCAGCAGCTAAAAGATCCTAAGTCTCTTGTCCATAGGCTGCTGACGTGTGTCTACCAATCAACGCGCAACAGTGGCGACGTGACACGACACGCTGCTCAAACGGTCGCTCAGGCTGTGGGTGCAGAATTTTTCGAGTGGAATATTGATGCTGCCATCGATGGCTATGTCAACACGGTCTCACAAGCAGTGGGGCGCGAGCTCACATGGGATAAAGATGACCTCTCGCTACAAAATATCCAAGCACGCGCACGGGGGCCGGGTGCCTGGCTTCTGGCAAACTTACGCGGGGCCCTCTTGCTTGCTACCAGCAACAGGAGCGAAGCTGCCGTCGGCTATGCTACGATGGATGGAGACACATGCGGCGGCCTGGCTCCGATTGCAGGCATCGATAAAGCTTTTTTACGCGCCTGGCTTTGCTGGATGGAAAAAACGGGCCCTCACGGGATAGGGCCCCTCCCTGCCCTTTCGGTAGTAAACGCACAGGTGCCCACCGCTGAGTTGCGACCTCCTGAAGAAAGCCAGACAGACGAATCCGATCTGATGCCCTACGATGTGCTTGACGCAATCGAACGTGCTGCGATCCGCGACAAATTGATGCCATGGGAAGTCTTGCAGGCAATCCAACCCATTTTTTGTCAATACGACATCCAACAATTGGGAGATTGGGTAGAACGCTTCTTCCAGCTATGGTGCCGTAATCAATGGAAACGCGAACGATACGCCCCCTCGTTCCATTTAGACGACGAAAATCTAGATCCTAAAACCTGGTGTCGTTTCCCAATCCTTTCTGGTGGCTTCCAGCGCGAATTGGAAACCATGCGTAAAGCAATGGAAAACGAATAGCCACGGCTGCACCTTTGCGTTAAAACCTTCGAGCAACCAATAAGCAATAGGCGAGACGTAGCGGGACAATAATTGCCTGGGAAACTAGAAATAGAATCCTTGAAGGCAAAGCTATTTCTACACATCAAAGGTGCGTTGCGCAAGCGCTGCACACACCCTACCGCCTGTTCCGGTCCGTGTTTTTAAGGAGCGCCGGTTTGGCAAACAAATCCATCGAATTGGCATGTTTTCTACAGAGCTTTTTTGACCCTTTTTCTTTGTGGCCTTTGTGCTCTTCGTGGTTAGAAAATCGATTTTGCAGCTCTCCTGCCCTAAGCCCCCCGAATCAACGGTGGATCCGTCTACGTAAGATGCCCGCGCGTATTCCAACCCACCATCCCCAATATTCTCCCTTCCCTCTTCTTCTTTCCCCCCTGCCGTAGCAGATGTCACCAGACTTCTGGGCACTGCCGGATGGCTTCTATTTTCTATTCTCGAATCATTCGCCAACAACGGTGAATGCGTCTATTTCTAAAATCTTCTGGCACCGTCTGCTTACTAATTTCTCTGACCGTCACTCCTGCAAGTGCTCCATCGTCCAGTTTAAATCTTCTGGAATTCGTGGAGAAGAAAATCATCCCGCCCGTTGTTGTGTGGGCGATGACCCGCTGCAAGAGCGGAACATGATCCCGCTGAATGTCCCAATCCTTTTCTAAACCCTTGCTATTTGAAAATGTTGGTGGATCGACAACCACCAGGTCATAGCAACAACGACTCTCAAGCGATGACAAAAACGTGTTGATATCGCTTCGTATCAGATGATGTTCCGAGCCAGCAAATCCATTCAATTGCAGATTCTTAGCTGCCCAATCTTGATAGGTTGCTGATAGATCTACAGAAGTCGTCTCCTTCGCACCTCCAGCCGCAGCATAAACGGTGAACGCGCCCGTGTAGGCAAATAGATTCAGAAAGCTTTTGCCAGCAGCCATGTCGCGAACCATAGCCCGTGTCTGTCGATGATCCAGGAATAGCCCCGTATCGAGATAGTCTGAAAGGTTTACCTGGAATTTCAGATTACCTTCTTTCACTATTCGAATCGCTTGACGCTCATTGATGCGATCGTATTGCGAATTGCCACGTTGACGTGCACGATGTTTGACAAAGACCAGCTCTCGCGGGACCTCCAAAACCTCACTTGCGGTTCGAACCATCAAGTCCAGCCAGTCGGCATGCTCAGCAGCCGTACGATCATGGGGCCTCTCAAATTCAGCAATGTGCAGTGCTTCTTCGTAACGATCGACAACCAAAGGTATTTCGGGAATGTCACGTTCGTACAATCGGAAACAACTGATGCCACGTTTGGTCGGCCAGCGACGCAGATGCCTCGCCAGCTTGCGAAGTCGGTTGGCAAACTCATCAGCCTGGCGTTTGGCTTCTTCGCGCAGGCCCCCAAAGGCTTGTTTCGGGAGGGTCGCTTGGGGAGCAGCATGCTGGTTGGGAGCCTCTCCTGAATGAGATGCCAAAGTCCTGCCTGTGCGTTTTTTTCTTATCTCTTTTGTATTGGCTTTGGGTGGGCGAGGGCCATAAAACTGAAAATAGGTGCACTCTATTTGTGCGTTAAAGAGTTTGCGGCGACGATCGGCTGGCTGCCCAACAAGTTGTTCTAAATCGCTGCGTGCCGATAGAATATAATGCGACCAGGTTGGTAATCGCCGCAGTACCTCGGGCAGCGTACGGTAGAGAGCCTCTACCTCCCGATCTTCACCCAATCGCAAACCATACGGTGGATTCATAATGGTACAACCGTACTGCCGTTGCGAAGTGAGATCTGCAAAAGTGCGCTGCTGGAAGTGGAGATCCTCAACCACACCCGCCTGCTGGGCATGATAACGAGCCAGTTTTAGCGACTCGTTATCAATGTCCGTGCCCACCAACCGCTCGGATAGTTCTGGCTGGAGAGTATCTGCCGCTTCTTCTCGAGCACGTTGCCAGGCCACGCTGGGGACAGCCGGCCAATCTTCCGCGGCAAATCGTCGTAAGCGGCCTGGCGCAATACGTCGACCAAGCATAGCCGCTTCAATAACGATCGTGCCCGTACCGCAAAATGGGTCGATGAATGGTCGCTCTGGCTCCCAAAAACTCAATTGCACGAGTGCTGCCGCCAGGGTTTCACGAATCTGTGCTGGCCCTGTCAGTGTACGATATCCCCGCTTGGCCAAACCATCTCCCGACGTATCGATTGAGAGCGTTGCTTCGTCTTCCAGCAGAGCCACTTCCACCGGAACAGCAGCCCCCGTTTCGGGAAGTGAATCCACCTGGTGTCTGGCTAGCAGTCGTTCGACAATCGCTTTCTTGACCGTTCGCTGGCATGCTGGCACACTGGTTAATTTCGATTTGTGAGAGCGGCCACGCACCTGAAAGGCTGCCTCTGCTTCGATCCAATCTTCCCAGGGCAATTCCTGCACTGCCTCAAAAAGAGTGTCAAAATCATCCACTTGAAACTTACCAATTTGCAATAGCACCCTATCTGCTGAACGCAACCATAAATTGGCTCGACAAAGTGCGTCCCAGTCACCCGCAAACTCAATACGGCCTGGACGCGCGACCCGAGCATCGTAGCCAAGCGATTTAAGTTCACGTACAACGATCGCTTCGAGACCAAAAGCAGCAGTAGCAACAAGATTTAGCAAAAGAGGAATTCGCTGAAAGAATTAAGCTAGAACCGGCAGGCAGGACTACCCGTACAGAAACGTTTATAACGCGTTAGCCCCCCTGAGTGACTGACACGTAATTCTACCAAAGCACCGCATTTCTCACAGAACTCCGGTTCTTCTGGAGCAACGCCACGGTCGGCCTCATCCTGGCAGACAACACAGCGCTTTGATTTAGGAAAAATTTCCAAGCGTTCCCAAGGTATCGGCTGGTGGCAAATTTCGCAAACAACCGCTTGCTGCCAGTCAAGCTGTTCCGAGGAATCCTCTTCCAGGTGAAGCCCCAATTGACCACATTCGTCGCAGGCAAGATGTAGCAAGTTTACGAGCAATAGCTCGTTCAGCATCTCCTCAGACGGATGCGTAGCGCGGCGAAGCAATCCCAGTTGCCTCAATCGTGATATTATCTGCTCGTCGCCACACGTTGTTATCCAGCTACAATGAGTGCACTTCAACTGAATGGCAAGCATGTCTCTCGGCAATCATTATGGCAGGGCAGGAATATCGTCAAAGTCTCCAATCACATTACCTGCTGAATCAAACACAAAGTTTCCTACCCCAGGATTGCGCGATGTAAGAGTATTGCGGTCAACAATATTGAAGTCTGCACCGTTTAGTTCACGGAGTACTACACTATCGGTACCACCGTTGGTGATATTAGAGTCCATACTGAGATTAATAATCGCGGTGCCACTATTAGCGGCCAAATCCAGATTATCACCCGCACCCGTATTCGTAAACGTGTTGTCGTTAATTGTTGCGCCCAGGATCGTGGGATCAGAAGCATCAATTTCAGCAGAAGCACTAGCACTGTTATTCACAGCCATGCTGTCGGACAGCTCAAAAGTAACATTTTTGACGCCAGCACTATTCATATCAAAATCAAAGGCACTGGCATCGTCTGCAGTAAATTCTGATCGTCGTATTTGCACATTGGCATCTGTCACATTGGGATCCAGGACAAGCCCAAATGCCACTTCCGTTCCTGTTGTATCAACCAATGTATCATTGAAAGTAAGGTTCACATCTCCTGCCCCGTCAGCATTGATAAGTACATTGTTATCAAAATCACTATCGGTAGCCACATAGGTGAATGCGCCCGCACCCGTGTGACTCGCCTCAACGGCTGCCGTACCCGTATTGTCAACAGTCAGGTCATTAACACTCAAGTTGAAATCATTAGCATCGTCATTCGCAACAACCAATCCACGTCCCGTGCTGGAGACATCGACATTGACTATATCTGCGCTGGCAGTATTGGTAACGACTATCGCATCGCCTGTCGTATTCAGCGTGGAAGCCGTGGCGACACTACCAATAGTAGCTTGTCCACCATCTAAGTTATCTAATACCAC
>PATG01000104.1 GCA_002713555.1 Planctomycetaceae bacterium | reverse complement strand
CCGACCCGCAGGCACGCAGCAGTCTAGCATGTGCGTACTAGGACCAAATCGCGTCAGCGAGCGATGGAGAAGACATTACAACACAGTTCGTCCACACAGCTGTTTAGGGTATCGTCCCCCAGCACCAGAATCAAACCAGCCCAAAGGAAAGTAAAACCGCAACTTAAAAAATGGATTTCACCCGCGGGGGTGGGTCACAATCGCACTCGACTTATTCGAAGCAGGAAAATTGAGTGAAGCAGAACAGATGCTCCAGCAATTGGTTCATCTGGGACAGGTAACTCCAGCCAACTTCTTGGCACATTGTACTACAACACAAATGAATAAGAATTTAGGACGCCGTGCTGTAGACAAATATGCAGCCACTGACGATTCCGTAATTGAGATTGTTTCGAAGTAGACTTTACTGAGTCGGGCTCGGCAGTGGCAGTCCACCAGCCATTTCGTGGGCCGCTGTTGTATCTGGCAACCAACCGGCTACGGGAAGATGGAGAAACTGAACCAATGCTGCAATGGGGAGTATTGAGGACGGTTCGCCTAGTAAAGGTTCCCCCTGATGTGTCAGTAAAAACCTGGGCATACTTTGGCCGACTATCTTTAGTCCTGAACTATCCAAGTGGAATGAAAAAGTTAGCCTATCATAAGGTACCAACGTAGTCGAATGGACACGAAGCTTGCTTTCGCAGGCCGAAGTCTTCAGACATTGCAGCCATTTGACGGCCGCATCTATCAATGTTCTGCTTGCTCCACCGTGCGTCGCCTCCAAATCGCCTACAGCCATTTCGATACGCTGACTCTGCCAGAGAAGCTTTTGTAGTTTGAGAGAGGCATTGCCTTTCAAACGATTGGGGCCTTGTGTGCCAAGCCACTCGGAAAGGTCGATATTGCTAAATTGCCCCTGAAGACTTCCTTGAGCCTGTGTGGCTGGCCAGTTGATCTTCGCCAAACCTTTAAAATTCGCCGCAGGACAACGATGGAGACCACCGGGTAGCAAATCAGTCAAGAGCCATGCCGGCAGTGGAGCTTGTCGTGCATCTAAGTTTAAATGCATGGCTGTCCCCGAACGCATCACTTCCAGAGATAGAATCGAGTCTATTTCAGCAGGAGCCACTGTTATTTTTATCTGTTTGCTCAAATCCTCAGACCATCCACTTGTGAATTGCATTTTTCTCCAGGTAGCAATTTCAAAAGGTCCACCTAAAAAAACAACTTGATCCACATGCAAGTCGACTTGCACCGGACGATCTCCTGCCAACCAGGTGGCCAAGGCATGCGCCGTATGGGGCAACTGAGAAACTTCTAATTCCAGCAAATCTGCGTGGAGTACCAACCGTGAATCTTGCCACTGGCAGTTCAAGGTGTCGATCCGACCGAGTGGTTTTTGAGTATGCAAATCGGCCAATTGCAAGCTACCCAATGTAGTTACCCCAGGCTTTGGACTTGCCAATTCATCCACCGAGGCGATCAGATGCAATCGTTCGCCAATCTCACGCTGCAAGTCGCTATTCCGCCACGGCCGATAAAAATTAGCAATCCACCCTAGGGTCAACAGCGTTGGAATAACGCACAAGACCACAAAGAGCACGCGGCAGACTCGGCGCTGGGTAGTTTCGTGAAGGGAAAACATGTTGGAAATGAATTTCTAAAACGAGCGTATGGGTTTGCAGGTACTACGGTCGTTCAAAGTTGTGCTGGGTGACTGCCCACATCAGGCAACTTACCGCTCTCTTGCCATTTCTAAAAAGGCTTGATGCCGCGATTGCATCTCAACAAGGCTATCACCACCGAACTTGTCGATCACTGCACGGGCTATCTCAAACGCAACTACGTTTTCGACGATAACACTGGCTGCCGAAATAGCACACACATCGCTGCGCTCATAGCTGGCTTCTTCGGCTTCTTTCGTATCAAGATTGATGGATGCCAATGGCTTGGCAAGCGTGCTGATCGGCTTTTTGGCAGCGCGTATTACAAGAGGTTGCCCATTGGTCATGCCGGCTTCCAAGCCACCCGCATTATTGGTAGTACGCTCATAGCCAAGCGTTGAAGTCTGCTGCTTACTTTTATCAAAATGGATTGGGTCGTGTACCTGCGATCCTAGGCGACGTGCTGCTTCGAAACCAAGACCGATTTCAACTCCTTTGATTGCCTGCACTGCCATGACAGCCTGGGCTAGCCGGCCATCAAGTTTTTGATCCCACTGGGCATGCGTTCCCAGTCCAAAGGGACAGCCGTCTACTCGTACTTCAACAATACCACCTAAAGTATCGCCGTCTTTACCAGCACGATCGATGAGTTCTTTGATGGCCGAATCGCGATCAAGATTCAATCCATACAACTCACTCTTATCCCGAATCGCCCTCAGCTCCTCGAGAGATCCATCAACGGGTTCGATACGTTCGGATCCCACTTCCAACACATAGCCAAACACACTGATATCAAATGCTGCCAGCAATTGTTTGGTAAGGGCTCCTGCAGCCACACGCACAGCCGTTTCACGAGCCGAAGCGCGTTCCAAAATACCCCGAATACTACCCAGATATTTCATAGCGCCTGTGAGATCGCCGTGACCAGGGCGCGGCCTGGGCAAGTCCTCCAGCCGTTCAAGTTTGTAATCGCGATTCACAACCTCTAAAGCGATTGGGCTCCCCAGGGTAACACCCTTCCAGATACCGCTACGCACATCGACCTTGTCCGTCTCTATCCGCTGCCGACCTCCGCGACCGTAGCCACCTTGACGGCGTTTCAATTCAACATCGATCGGGTCAGTATCCACAGCGACACCCGCAGGAAACCCGTCGACTAACGCCAACAAGGTTTTGCCATGCGACTCACCAGCAGTCCAATAACGGAGCATGTTTACGGCACTATTCGAAAGAGAAAGTGTATCGGCAACTTACAATAATGGTTCACCTGAATTCTAGATCATCCTCGCATACAGCCTGAGAACTACCGTGCGCAGATTCGTAGCAGGTGCTTTGCTCGAATCCAGACGACCAGGTCGTGAGAAAATGACGGCAAAAGACTAGAGTCCATCCGTCTCTGCCGCAAGGCGAAACAAGTATCCATTCTACAATGGCGAACCGTGGAAGGATAGGCAGTTACGCATATTGCTATCATGGGGACACACGTGGGGCTGGACAACGACCTCCGGACATTCGTAGTCTTGGGATACTGGAGTAGGAACGTATAAAGTATCCGGTCTAGTACCATGCGGTGCAAAACTGGTTTTAGAGCCACTCGCTACGGCGCACTAAGATGCTAGCGAAAGAAACGGATGTCTCTTAGATTAACCGAGCTCTCATACCCCATGTTTATTCCGCTAGCTACCAGTTTGCTATGAGATCGATTCTAGATAAGCTCATGAATTTTGCACAAATCCTCCTCTTTTTTCTTACTGCCCTGTTGTTTTTCTCACCTCTAGCGCTGACTGACAATCGTCCTAACATTCTGTTTATCCTGATTGACGATCAGGCGGTTGAATCTCTCGACGTGTATGGAGACCAATATTGCCATACGCTCAATATTGATCGCATTGCTCAACAGGGCATGCATCTGACAGATGCCCATCACATGGGTTCCTAGTCGGGTGCCGTATGCCTGCCTTCACGCACTATGATCATGACGGGACGGACTGTTTGGCACTTGCCAAACCAAAAAAGTGGAAAAAAATTTCGGTAAAAAATACGAAAGTGGCTCGACAAAGCATGCCCGCGCTATTCAATGCGGCCGGTTATGACACTTTTCGGCCCTGCAAAATAGGCGACTCTTTTGATGCCGCCAACAAGCTTTTCCAGATACGGTACGACAAAACGTGTCGAGATGGTCATGTCGAAAGCGGAAGGACATTCTGCCGACCCTTTGCGACCTGGCAAGCATCGAAGTCCCTGATTCGGTTGAAGGTAAAAGTTTCCGATCAAACCCGGAAGGGAAAAAGAGCGCGTACGTAACGAATTAAACGGTGTCTATGCTGGCGGAACCAAGCCTGGCATCCGCACTGTCAAGCAAGATGGTTGAAAATTAATTAAGTACGATGTCTTGGAGGGGAGTGTCCGCGAAACACAACTCTTTAATCTGCGGGAGAATCCACAGGAACTTTTACGTGAACACCACGCGCCAGAAGTCATCGCAAAAACGGGCAATAACCCTCAGGCACACGAACGTAATCTCGCAGAAGATCCTCGTTTCCAACAAAAACGTCGTGAGATTGAAGCATTATTAGTCTCAGAACTACAGCGATTCGACGATCCCTACAAGCTTTGGGATCAGCAATAAGAAATAACCACACTGCAAGGGAACCCAGACACTCTTGCACGACCTGTGGTTCTCCTAACCGGGAAGTTCCTGCAGGCTACTTCCAGGCAAACTGGGACCCAGTCAGTCGTTCACATGCCTCCACATATTTTGCTCGGGTACCTGCCACGACGTCGGGTGGCAGCATGGGAGGATTGCTGTTCTTATCCCAGCCACTTTGCGACAACCAATCACGGACAAATTGCTTATCGAAAGAGGACTGGCTGCGTCCTGGCTCGTACTCGTCGGCAGGCCAAAATCGAGAACTGTCGGGTGTCATCACTTCGTCGATCAGAATGAGTTCGCCATCAATCTGTCCAAACTCAAACTTGGTGTCTGCCAACAAAATACCATTCGCATTTGCATGCTCAGCGCCCCGTTCATAAATCATGATACTCCGGCGACGTAGTTCTTCAGCTAAACCTGGATCCACTCTCTGGCACATTTCGTCAAATGAGATATTTTCATCGTGGTCGCCAATCTCTGCCTTGGTGGCCGGTGTGAAAATTGGTTCGGGTAGTCGGTCACTTTCCCGCAAGCCAGCCGGAAGACGGACGCCACAAACCTTGCCCGACTCTTGATATTCCTTCCAACCAGAACCGGCTAAATAGCCACGTACAACACACTCGATGGGAACCACTTCTGTTTTCCGCACGAGTACTGCCCGTCCAGCCAATACCTCAAGATCAATTTCTGACGGTAAATCAAAGTCTTTTACGTCGGTTAAAAGCAGGTGATCGGGTTCGCCAAGAAAATCAAACCAGAAATTACTGACCTGAGTTAACACGCGACCCTTATCAGGAATACCCGTAGGCAAAACCCAGTCGAAGGCACTGATACGATCACTACTCACGATCAAAAGCTGGTCACCCAGATCGTATACGTCGCGGACTTTGCCCCGCTGTAAGGGAAATTGAGAGAGGTTTGTTTCTAAGAGCGGAGTGCTGAGCATTTTTAATTGAATGTGTCTAACGGTTGTCCGTAGTGACCAGTATACAGCGGAAAGGGGAGGGTGGGGAGTGGGTCGATAGAGATCGATAAAAGATCCGCGGCTTCTAGTGGGTCCTCTGCATAAAGGCATCCCGCCAGGAGCAAATTATTGGTAAACTGGCGGAAATCAGACTCGCACACGACAGACATTATCCGCCTAAGTGCTACGAATTATTTGAAACTCTGCCTTAACACTGGGAAGTGCACAATGGGACAGATGCGATTTCGCTTACATGACCGCGACCGCATTGCGCCCGAAAGCCTGCAGCGCATCTATGTAGCTGGCATCGAAGAGATTCCCTGGTCGACTCGCGTTGGCTGGGAAGGCGATCACTTGGTCGTGGAGCGTGCGATTAGCGACTCGGGCTGTGTTTACGTCCCCTGGCAAATCGATGGCCATGGTCAGAACGTGCTGACAACGACCACACTCATGGAACGCGAGCAACCCTACCAACTCGAAGTGGAATTGGCTCGTGGATTAATACATCGACTACGAAACCGAGTCTTTATCTGGGAACTCCTGGGACTGGAAACACCCGAGGAGCTACGAGAACAATTGCGATCCGCAACCCAAGCATTTGCGTTAGCTGCCACCTCGCAACAAGATCCTGCGGTCGCCACAGCAGCAGCCAACCGATCCCTCTCCATGGCATTTGGCACAGCGCAAGCCCTAGTGGCCATGTATGCAGAACAGGCAATTGCAGGTCGCCAACGTCAAACTCCAATTGCCACGCTCCTGGGAGTCGCGCTCAATCCGCAAACTCCAGATGTAAAAATACGGAGGCAGCTTGTTGAAGCCTGTAACATCGTGCAGATACCGGTCGCATGGCGTGCCATAGAATTACAAGAGGGCAAACGGGATTGGAAACAAACGGATGAGCAACTGGCCTGGTGTCAAAAAGCAGGCCTCAAAGTGACGGCTGGCCCTTTGTTGCGGATGGATGATTCGGGTGTACCTGACTGGTTGGTGTTGTGGGAAGATGATTTTGACAACCTCGTACGACTGATGATGGATCATGTTCGCGCTGTTGTCAGCCGTTATGCGGGACGTGTGCATTTGTGGCAAGTGGCATCTCGTGTGAATACGGGCGAGTTGCTCTCACTCGAAGAAGAGCAACGTTTGTATTTGGTAGCACAAGTCTTGGAAATCGTAAGACAAATCGATCCCCGCACCCCAACCGCCGTTTCTTTCGATCAACCATGGGCAGAATATCTGGTACACCAAGACGAAGATCTAGCTCCCCTGCACTACGCCGACGCTTTGGTGCGAGCCGATCTAGGAGTGTCTGGTTTTGGCCTGGAAATCAACGCCGGTTTCCACCCAAATGGCAGCAGCCACAGACCTGCCTTTGAGTTGGGACGCATGCTTGATCAGTGGAGTGTCTGGGGTTTACCTCTCATGATCCACTTGTCTACAGCTAGTGTTTCTACAATTGACGAACAAGCCAGCAAACACATCGAAGCCGACCTGGCATTTGGCCAGGTGGAGTCTCCGTCCAATGCCTCTGGCAAAGATGCCAACAATTTTGATGCGCAGTATCGATGGGCCGCTGAAGTATTACCCCTCTTACTAGCTCGCAGTACCGTTCAGGTAATCCTCTGGAACCAGCTCACCGATAGTCTACCGCATGAATTCCCACACGCTGGGCTATTCGACAGCGCCGATCAGGCCAAGCCCACACTCCAGTTGATGCGAGATCTTCAAAAGACCTGCTTGATGTAGGGAGAAGTGACGAGAAGATTCATGCTACTTCTGACTGCGCGTTGAAGAACGTTTTTCACTGCCGACTCACCTCGGCTTAGCTGCATTGTATCCTCTTACTGCATCTTCACGGCAGGCAAAGTTTGGCATGGCCTGATCCAATCGGCAGACATGCAGCGCATCGACACAAGAAGGAGAGAGGCCGCAGAGACGGAGGGATCCTTCGTGTTGCAAAACGCGTTTCTGTAACATGACCAATTGACCTATCAATTGGCTGGGAAGAAAAACGACTTCGTCCATCTCGAGAACCAAACGATGAATAAAGTGTTTGTTCATCAGGGTCCACAAACGATCAGCAAGATCGTTCATCTGCTCGTGGTCTGGATGGAGTCTCACAAATAACCAACCGGGGCCCCTGTCTACAATCTCCAATTCTGCAATATCACGTAGCTTTGTCATGGTTTGGACTCCAGTTCCCAAAAAAGTAGTTGCCTATGAAATCTGATGCAACTCACTCCCCACTACTAGCATTCTAAACCCGCTCACTCAAAAACAACAAGCGAAGTCTCCACCTGCATTTCTACGTAACAAATCTAAATCTGTTCGAAACTCACCCGCTTTACGCCAATTGCCCAGGAGGTCTGCACCCTCCGATCGAGTTGCCAGCGGTCACAGAGTTTCTAAAAAGGCCCCTCCCTATATGGCACGTATGGGGCTTGCACCCAGAAGGCATTGGCATGTTGCTTGGAGTCGAGTGCCAAAGCTACAAGGCAATATCCAGGTTTGTGCTAGTCTATTCCTGGACCATGTCTTGAATGGTTTCTTTGGCTACGGAGAGCGCTTCGGACAGTTTGGCCGGGTTTTTTCCGCCAGCTTGTGCCATGTCAGCACGACCACCGCCACCCCCACCCAGCACTTGTGCCACAGGACGAATCCAATTGCCAGCATGGGCCCCCTTTGCTTGCAAATCCTCAGAGACGCCCGCTACCAAAGTAACTTTGTCGTTGCCTTCCGAACTGGCCAGCAAAACCGCGCTGCTACCCGATTTTTTTCGTATTTGATCGATTAGCTGGCGCATCAAGTTGGCTTCGGCAGTTGGCGCTTCAGCAATAACGACTGTGGCGGATCCCATGGTTTCTGCCTGCTCAAGCAAGCCATCTGCCGTTATGGGGCCGGCTGCAGCTCTCTGAGCCAGTTTTTGCCCCAAGGAGGCAACCTCTTCCCGAAGAGCTGAAACCCTTTGGGGAACCGAAAGAGGTGCAATTGAAAGTAAAAGGGCTGTGTCTGCCAAAATTGCTTTTGCCTGGGCCGCGGTTAGATCCTGCCCCTTGTTTCCAGATGGTTGACTGGTCGTTTTGCTACTGGCCGTACCTCCAGAAACCAATAGCTTTTTGAATTCACGCTGCTCAGCAAGAAGTGCTTTGACATGCTCAACGACCACTGCAAGGTCGCAATTGAGTAATTCTGCCGTTTCGTTGAGAGCCTGATGGATCTGTTCTGCAAATTCTTTGGCACGTGGACCCGTAAGAGCCGTAATTCGACGTGTGCCTGCGGCGACTCCTTCTTCGCTAAGTATTTCGAAAGCATCGATCTCTTGCGTATTCTGCAAGTGGGTGCCTCCGCAAAGCTCCTTACTGAATGCACTTTCTGGAGAAGAGCCCATAGTGACCATGCGTACCGGGTCCGGATACTTTTCACCAAAGAGCATCATCGCACCTTGACTCCGGGCTTCATTCAACGGCAGTACTTCCCATGAGACCGGCTCTGCTGCAGAAATGTGATTAGCAACATCCTCACTTACCTGAGCCAACTGATCGGTGTCTACTGGACTGAGATTGGTAAAGTCAAACCGCAGCCAATCAGAATCGACTTTTGAGCCTTGCTGTTGAGCATGCGAACCCAAGTTCTTCTGCAGCGCATGGTGCAAAATATGTGTTGCCGAGTGTGCACGACGGATGCCGTCGCGTCGCTCAGCATCAACTTTGGCCACAACCGAATCCCCCTCATGCATCATCCCTGTCTTGAGATGGCCATAATGGATAAAAAGCTGACCATCTTTTTGGGTGTCTGTTACCTCAAATACAAAACCATCGCCCTCCAGTTGACCATGATCACCAACCTGGCCGCCACTCTCACCATAAAAGGGCGTACGGTCGAGCACCACGCGTACTTCGTTCGCCTGGCCTTGCTCCTGCAACTTGTCGCAAAGCCGATCATCAGGGGCTGTACCCGCGACAATACCTTTAACCACCACAGTAGATTGCGTTGTTTCGTAGCCCAAGAATTCTGTACTGTGGAGTGCGTGCTTTAATGAATCAATGGGGCCTTTGGCGCCCATCACCGCGTGCTGCACTTTACCCGACACCTCGCCATGGACCTCCATGGCCTGAGTATAGCCATCCCAATCGAATGCCAGATTGTGCTCCGCTGCCAAGGCTTCGAAAAGTTCGGGTGGAACTCCATAAGTCTGATACAGCTCTGCTGCTACTGCGCCTTCAACTTTTACACGATCCTTAACTCGCATCTCATCAAAAACATTCTCGATACGACTCAGTCCGTCGTCGATGGTACTAAAGAAATTCGCTTCTTCTTTTTGAATCACACTTGCCACACGCTCTGTTGTTTCTGTGAGTTCCGGGTAGGGACCACTCATCATTTCTACCACTTTGGGCACAAGTTGGTGCAAGAAGGGTTCGCGCAGACCCATTTGATGTCCATCAAGAACCGCCCTACGCAGCAAACGTTTCACCACATACTTTTCTTTATTGGCTCCCGGATAGACGTTTTCATGAACCGCAAAAGTACAAGCGCGTATGTGATCTGTGATTCGTCGGCAGCGACGGCCAGATTCGCTATTCATTTCGTATTGAACGCCACAAACTTCTGCCGCCGCTTTAACAATCGGGAACAAATTGTCAATGTGATAATTGGTTGACTCGCCTTGCAGTGTCGCTGCAGTACGCTCTAGCCCCATTCCTGTATCTATATTTTGCGATGGCAATGGCCGCAAGTTATCCGGAGGGTCTCCAACCCGATTGAATTGCGTAAATACCAGATTCCAAATCTCTACCGATTTACCTTGATCCGGATGGTAATAAATCTCACTACAAGGCCCGCATACTCCATCGGGCCCCAGGCTGGGAGCACTGGCAGGCCAAAAATTCTCGTCTTCTTCCATCAACTCAATGCGCGCTGACGGAAGCTTGATATCGGAGGACCAGATGTCGGCAGCTTCTTGATCGTCTTTATACACCGTCACACTCAGTCGCTCAGGATCCAATCCCAACCATTTGTTATCGGTTAAAAATTCCCAGGCCCACTGGATCGCTTCTCGTTTGAAGTAGTCGCCAAAAGAAAAATTGCCCAGCATCTCGAAAAAAGTGTGGTGGTATGCAGTGCGCCCAACATTATCAATATCTCCCGTGCGCAAACATTTCTGACATGTAGTCGCACGTGTGAAATCCAGCTTAACTTTACCCAGGAAATGGTCTTTGAACTGATTCATGCCCGCTGGCGTAAACAGCACACTGGGATCCCAGGTAGGTACCAGCACATCACTAGGCTGGCGACTATGTCCCTTAGACTCATAAAAGGCGAGATATTTTTCACGTAGTTCGTCGGTTTTCATTGCAGTGGGATGTCGCAGAGGCCAATGGGGAAGTGGTAGATTTGTCGTAAATCGGTAGAGCCTCCATGATATCGGCTACCTGGCGAGGAGGCTACTCCGACCATCAACAAATGATCCTCACAGAATCGAATCCATCTTGGAGAGCATCTGTCAGAATGTCGTTTCAATCAATCCATGCTGAAAGTCGAGTGCGACAACTACTGCAGAATCGATGCCTGCTGAGATTTACGAACAAAGCTTACACAGCATGTAAATTTGTTTTCGATTCGTTCACGAATCTCATTTCCGGAGCGAGCCTAATCTTGGTAATCCTGCCGAAAGAACCAGGAAACGTGTCATCCGATTCATGAGTCCCATGGCAATTTTAGCGTCACGCTGGCTCCCTGCTCATCTCCAGCGATATCCAGCCTGCCTCCCAGTTGTCTGGCCAGACGTCCACAAAGTGCCAAACCCAATCCCACACCTGGAGCGGTCAGTGCCGCTTCTTCTGAAGATTTGCTGAAAGGTCTGGGATTTTTCGATCGACGGGACCGATCAAAACCAGGACCATGATCACGAACCGTAAATGTCACCGCTTCGTTGGTCGTCTGAACCTGGCAATGGATTCGAGCATCATCAGACTGAGCAGCATATTTGGCCGCATTATCAACCAAATTAAATAGTATCTGCTCTACAACACCGACATCTGTTTTTAGTTGCTGCGAAGGATTTGATTCAGGGAGTTCCACATGCAGAATCATTCCTGCCTGCGTAGCACGTTCTGCAAGTCGTGTTTCCAGCCGGCCCATTAAATCGACTACCGCTAGTTGCTCACGATTGCTCAGTTTGCGACCCCTTTCCAGGCGTGCATAACTTAATACATTTTCTACCAGATGTGAGAGCCTCTGGGATTCGAGATTGAGGGTTTCTAAATACTCTTGGCGATGCGCATCAGGCACCATACCCCGGGCCAACATGTCTGAGTACATGCGAAATGTAGTGAGTGGAGAACGCAATTCATGGGTTACCGACGACACAAATGCCGCTCGTCGCTCGCTCAGTGATACAACCCCCCATAGCAGGACTGCCACAGCTCCAATGGCCAACAGGATGGCCCCCCACCCCATACGGAGTGCCCATCGGATGGGTGAGGAAATCAATGCGGAATGAGATTGAGATGGGACGACCAGCTGTACCGGCAGCCCGGCCAACATATGGTTGAGTTTAGCCGCATCCACATTATGCACGGGTACCAGATCAGCTCCGTCAAGGGTGTCCGCTGCTTCTGCCAAGAGTTCTTTTTTGAGGCTGGGCCAATCGAGCCAACTACCTTGCACGGCCGTTTGACCATCACGTACGACGCGACGTGCGAGTAGCAAGTTCTTACCGATCCAAATCGGTCGGCTAATGCTTTCTACAACGGCTACAGGCTTACCAAATACTTGCTGGTTGGATTCTCCAAAAGAATTGGCAGCCTGCTGGTCAACAAAGTCGTTTTGAACACTGCGCTGCTTTCGCAATTCTTGTTGTGCCACATCCTGGTAACGACGATTGCGTTCCTGAAAATAATTCTTTCCTTTGGCCTGAATAGGGAGAGATTTTTGAATTGCCGCTGAATTCGCCACGTACAACGATTGCTCCTGATCGTTCGTCTGCTGCCCTGAAGGTAGCTGCTGTTCCGGAAGTTCAGCAATTAAGTCTTTGATGCTTACGTGCTGCCTCAAGTACTCCAATTGGGCCTGACGTGCTGCCAGTTCTTGGGATGTGGCGCCCGACTCCTTGATTTCTTCCAGTATCTTTTTACTGGGCAATTGTGGACTATTCCAATTGCCGTCCATAGTTACGTCAAAATTCAAAAAAACTGCGCGTGGCATTTCAGGCAAAACCGGCAAGCGATCCACTTGTTGCAACTCACTCTGAACATTACCCAGTACCTCAGGCTTCCTCAAAAAAAAAGATGGCGGCCTTGCTACTTCCTCAGCGATAAGAGGGGCCAGCTTGGAATCCATTCTCCACAGCGCTAAACTTATTTCCTGTTCCAGATCGGCTTTGGAACGTGCATTACTTAGCTGCCGATCAATGTGCATTGCCTGCACGGTTAGCCAGCCCATTGAGGCAAATGCCATCGCTGCGCAGAGAGCAAAAACTATCCAAATTTGCCATGGACGTGTCATGCTATTCTTTTAGTGCTCAGCGCCGGATAAAGGAATCTGTTAATAATCATGATCACCTCTTGAAGAATCAGACTCTTTTTTAGTCCTTCTCTTCTCGCCCCCCCTCCACATGTACCCCTTGCCACGAACCGTCACCAGCAACTCTTTGTCCCGTAACTTTTCTCGCAGTCGAGCCACGTGCATGTCAATTGTGCGGGTACTGGTGCCACGGGCGTCAATTTGCCATACGTTGGCTAGAAGTTCTTCGCGAGCTATAGCACGATCTGCATGGCGCGCAAGGTAGCGTAACAACTCCCTTTCTCGATCCGAGATTTCCAGCCTTTCACCGTCTGCAAACCGTATCTCACAACGACAAAAATCAACTTCGCCGTCACGTATTTGGAGTGTCTCCACATCACTTGGCCGACTCGGTGACCTACGCAAAACCGCGTCAACGCGGGCCAACAATTCGTTCACGCTAAACGGCTTTACAACATAATCATCGGCCCCCAACCGCAAACCGTTCACCCGGTCATTTTCTTCTCCACGAGCACTGAGAATAATGACTGGCAACGTTGGTTTCGCATTACGGAGATCCGCAAGGATTTCAAGACCCGATTTGTGTGGCAGAACCAAATCCAAAAGTAGCAAATCAAAATCGCGCGTGAGTGCCATCTGACAACCGGCATCCCCATCGCCAGCTTCTATCACTTGATAGCCCGCAAAGGTTAGCGCGTCGACAATTCCGCGGCGAATCGCTGGGTCATCTTCCACAGTGAGTATTGTATATTTTGCCATCTGTTGGATATTGTAAGCAATCTACTGCAACGGCCCAATGTCACCGCCTGAGGAGCGTGACGTTCTAAATGTTTTTCGAAAAACCTAACCAAGACCCCCTGAAGGGAACGCTCTCGGCGGCGTTCCGAGTACAACATTAAGTCTGGATTGGCTCCCTTCAGATGATTCGATAGGCTCTCAAGTTGTCCCCCTATCTTACGTCCCAGAACTCTCTATTCCTGTAACACGTATGTAACGGCTTGCAATTCGCTAGCGGCTTTCGCACTGCAAGTATTCACGTTAGAATCGCGCCAATCCTTCCAAAGATCCTGAGAGCCAATTACTTTTATGCGTGCTGGACCAAATGCTATCCGTCATTTAGAAACGCCGATAGTCCTGAAGGCATTCGATCTTGGTAAAAAGTAATTTGCACCAGTACGACTTCGTTACAAAAATTTTTCGAAGAAATCGCCCATGAGCAATCCTCCAGAAAACCCACCCCGCGAAGATTCTGCACCATGGCAACCCTTGGCAAGAAACGAACGCCGCGTGGTGGGAGTTCTGGCTGAAAAAGCAAAAACGACTCCCGAAAACTATCCACTCTCACTGAACACGCTGATGAATGGTTGCAACCAAAAGAGCAATCGCTTTCCGCAAATGGACTTGGACGAGGGGCAGGTGGAAGAAGCCCTCGCTAGCTTGCGGGCAAAAGGGGCAACTGCTCAGGTAGAAGGTAGTGGCCGAGTTGATAAGCATCGGCATTTGCTCTACGAATGGTTAGGTGTCGACAAGGTGGAGTTGGCCGTTATGACAGAGTTATTGTTGCGCGGAGCCCAAACCCTGGGAGAACTGCGAGGGCGCGCAGCACGCATGGAAAAGATCGCCGGAATATCTGAACTGCGGCCCATTGTTGAAAGCTTGCAGCAGAAAGGATTGCTCCTTTACCTCACACCTCCGGGGCGCGGTGCTGTCGTGACGCATGCCTTGCACCAGCCCCAAGAACTCGAGAAGCTCCGCGCAGAACACGGCAATGCAACTGCTAATGAATTCGCACCCCATTCAAAATCTTCTGCCGCGGCTGTTCCTTCAAGTGCCTCTCCTACATCCAGCGGTAATGATCCGAAGCGGCTTCCTGACGAAAATGAACTGAAGCAACTGCGCAACGAAGTTGCCATGTTACGTCAAGACATGAAGGAAATGCTCTCTAGAATGAGAACAGATCTCGATGAGGTACGATCTGAACTAGGGATGATCAAGGATTGAAACACAATCTCTTTCACACCAGCCTAAAACGAGCAGTGCGTGGTTTTGCTTCAATCCTCTCGTTCCATTCTGGGCGGGACTACCCAGAAACAGGCGATGGCAACCACGACTGCTCCTCCAGCAAACAACCAAAGTGCTGGGGTAAAGCCATCCAGATAGTCTGTGGATACCCCCATGATCAACGGCCCCACGCTGCTGCCGGCGATGGCTGCCGTTAGTGATGTTCCGCGTATTTTCCCCAGGTGGGCACGGCCAAAAAAACGTGGCCAGGCAGTGCAGGCAACAATTGTCATCAAACCTTGAGCACCTCCATAAATGGCGTACCCCGTAGTGAATAAAGCAACATTACCCAATGCCAGAATAGTACAACTTATGGCAATCAATCCAATCGAGGTCACTAGCAAATAGCGTGTTGCCAGTCGGTCGGCCAACAATCCGCCAAGGATCTGCATCGTAGCCATACCCAGTGCTAAAAACCTTAAGGCTCTTGCTGAATCTGCATTACCGAGCCCCTGGTGCTGAAAAATGGTTTCAACGTGAAAAACCAACCCTGTACCGATGAGAGCCCAGATAGCTGCTGCGGTCAGCATGATCCAATAGGTCCTGTGACGCATCGCTTGCTGAATATCGAGTCCACTACCGTTCAGCTTCGATTGCCTGGGGCATTGCGTACGCATCCCGTCTATAAATTGCCCCACCTGAGCAGGTGACTCACGGTATACCAGCATCAGCAGCGGCAAGAGACCAGCAGCAAAAAATGTCGCTAGTGTCAAATAAGCGCCTCTCCAGCCAAATGTATCGATCAATGCAATCACAAGGACGGGAACCGAGGCCATTGCCCCAGCCATGGCAACTTGCATGATGCCACTGGCCAACCCCAGGCGACGATCAAACCATCGAGCAAGAGTATTGTTGGCTAGTAAGGTCATGCACCCTGGGCCTACGGTCCGCAGGAGCATAAATGCCATGAGTAAGCTGGCCACTCCCTGCACTTGGGAAGCAAATGCACAAGTTAAAGCCATCATCGAAACACCCAACAGAACAGAACGCTTCATTCCAAAGCGATCGATCAAACTACCAAGATAAGGAAGAAATAACGAAGCAAAGACTGTGGCCACAAGATAAATGGCCGAAAGGCCCGACTGACTTAGAGCAAACGCATTTCGAAAGCTACTATTAAAGAATGTCAGCCCAAAAGTTTGGCCGGGTGCAGTGCTAATCATCAACAACATTGCCAATGCCAGCATCAACCACCCGTAATACCAACCCGAAGGAGCCACTTCTTCGTCCATTCCAAACGCCGGATTGGTAATCAAGCTCGCTTCAGCGCTCGACATGTGCGTATTTTCTTCGGGAGCTTCTACGGTGGCAGGCATGGTTTCCTTGATGAGGGGTTGCCAGAACGAGGAGTCGCTGGATGGAGGGTTATCGAGATAGAAGGTTATCGGAATGGAGGGGGAGACAGATGCAAGCCGGATGGAGTATTTGAGGCAAACCGGCAGGGTAGGGCCCAATGTGGGTAGCCGGCTGGGTAGCCCAGTATACGTGGTTTCCGATCCATAAGACACTCCCAATTCGCTCAGGTTCAGTGCTTCTCACAACTGGCTAATGAAACGTTTTAGGAGTTCTGTTATTCTGAGGCCCTACTCACGAACACACTTTCTCTCAACCCGTCCAACAGCATGGCTAATGCCGATAGTAAGCCCCGCTCTAGTCCCCTTGCCGAGTTGGTGAACTTTGTTCACAACAACTTCTTGTGGCTTTTACTAGCATGCTATCTGCTAGCAGCGGTACTCCCGGGGCCGGGTCTGGCGATACGCGGTCTATCGCTGAATAGCAATAGCGAAGTGACCGCTCCCATGTTGCTCTTGGCCCTGCTCTTGTTCTGTGCATCCGCAGTTGTGCGCTGGTCGCAAGTACGTGATTTGATGCAACGTCCAGGCATTTTATTGCTGGGACTAATAGCCATATGGATCGTTCCTGGATTGTTTGTCAGCGCGCTTGGCTGGATATTGCCTGGACTACTTGGCCAAACCGTTACGACTGGCATGCTTGTGGGTCTGGCGATTGTTGCGGCAATGCCGGCAGCAAACTCTTCCGTTGGATGGAGTCAAAATGCACACGGAAATGTTGCGCTCAGTCTGGGTTTGATCGTTATCACCATCGTGCTCTGCCCGGTTGCCACACCCCAAATGCTTAATCTCATGGGATTGTCACTCTCGAGTGCAGAAACCGAACAATGCAAGAGAATGGTTACCGAATTCTCTGGTGGTTTCTTTATTGTTTGGGTCATTCTGCCAGCACTGGCAGGAGCCCTGGTCAATAAACTTGCTGGGCCAGAACGGGTAGAACGCTTCAGTGGGTTACTGCGAATCGTAAGCGCTGGCACCCTGCTTCTACTCAATTATGCGAACGCATCGCTAGCATTGCCCCGTGTGCTAGACGACGAAAGCGCAACCCTGCTTCTCCTCTCATCGGCACTTGCGATTATGCTGTCGCTTCTGGGTTTTGTGAGTGCGTGGATGCTGTCTCAGGTGATGAAGCTCGACAGAGCATCGTGGGTTTCACTCATCTTTGGTTTCAGCATGAAACATACGGGCTTAGGGCTCGTACTTGCGGGCGAAGTACTGCACGAAGAACCACGTGTCATCCTGATAATCATCCTGGCGACGATGCTGCAACATGTTGCAGCCGGAGGGTTTGGTTGGTTCCTGGCTCGCAGAACGCATCCGGTTTGTCACGAGCCGGGCTAGTTCATTCACTCGCAGGAGTTTGCACGAGCACCATCCACCCAGAAAACACAGTTTTGTCGCGCCCTGTCTCTGGATCAGCAAGAATATAATTGAGGGGTTCAAATGCTCCCCAATACACTGTCTCGGAATCCAGAGACAATGGGTCATGATAGCCGGCAACAAATTTGTCACCCCCATTTTTCATAGCTGCTACCACTTGGGGATCCATGCGGGGTTGATAACTTTTATTCCAGATACTTTTGATGTCACGGTGCTCATGACTGAGAATCAATCCTTGCATTGGCGAGCCTTTCAGATAATCGTCACGCATGTCGACCAACACCATCTGCTTATTTTCGCTATAAGAAATACCTGTCGTATCAAATGCACCCAAGTTGAAGGACGTCGAGAGCACCCCAATGACTCTGCGCTGTTTTGTTCCGACCGGGCCCGACCAGATTGGTACCGAAAAGGCGACTTTCAGCTTGCCAGAATTGGTACTTTCGTAGGCGGCGCTAATATTGGGTGAGGTGATTGGTTCAATCTCTTCGGGATCATCTTTAGGACGATTTTTTTTCTCCCCATGAAAATAATCACGATGGGCATAATTACCCAGGAAGCTCGGCACAAGGTTGTCATCTTCGTCTAATAACGGATGGCGGGCTATCTGACGCCCGTGGCAATCGTTAATGAACCAACTGATGGAAGGCACCGTATCATTATGCTGGAATCGCTCATTCATAATCCATTTTGCGAGAGGATAATCCGAAAGTTCCTGAATTGCCCTTTCGGAATCAAATCTTTCAATCATTTCAATCAGCTTTGGATCCGCTGTTACTTTTTGAAGACTACCAAACCATGCTGTTAATTTTTCCCCAAGTTGATCTTTTGCTACTTCCTCAGCAAACTTGAGTAGGCTTAACCGCTCACGCTTCATGGTATCAGCGATTAATTCCTGCCTGCTTTGCTGCAAGCCCCAAAGCAGAGCTGCAAAGGCAGCACCAACCAAAAAAAATGGCAAGCCACGGTGCAGCAACCAGCGGCGACTTGGGTAGAAATGACTCGCACGCGAAAACCAGGTTTCATTGCGTGCACCCGAGTCCATGCGGGTCCGAATATGGCTACTTCCTAAATCCGGTTGCGTATAATTTTGCACCAAGATCGCTAAATGATGCCCCTCTGCAAACGGCAACAAGGCGGCTGCGACTTCAGCTGGTGTGGCATAACGATCTTCGGGTTTTTTGGCAAGCATCTTCCGCAACACATCCCACAACTTACGTGGAATAGTATTCCCGGTACGAATTGGCGGAACACTCGATCTTTCATGTGCTTTTTCTGGTCTCAAATCAGAATCCACAAAGGGGGGATGGCCTGCCAACAGGTGGTAGAGGGAGCAACCCAAGCTATAGATATCCGCCCGGATATCCACACTGGTTGTCTTCCACTGCTCGGGCGGCATATACATCCCTGTCCCCATGGCCTTGTTGTCGAAGCGCGTAAGCCGGTCATGCTTGTCTTCTGACAACAGGGCCAATCCGAGATCTAGAATCTTTACGACGCCTTGGAGTCCTTCAACGTCTTGAAACTGCGAAGAGTCCGTCGCCATACCATCCGCATCCATGACTGCGAGCATCAAGTTGGACGGCTTAATATCGCGATGCACCATTCCATTACGGTGAATGTATTGCAAACCGCGTGCGGCTTGACGGGCAACTTCACACGCATCCGCAACAGAAAGAAAACCACTCTGATCGACCAGATCATTGAGGGCAACCCCGTCGATGTATTCCATCACCAAATAGTGCAAGCGATCGGTTGGTGCTGAGGAATCGATTGCAACTACGATGTTCTTGTGTTCTAAAGCACCGACAGCTTTAATTTCCTGGTAGAACCGGCGAATCACATCCTTGTTATCAGCCGCTACAAATTGAGGCTTAATGACTTTGATAGCTCGCACACGACCAAATTGGCTATGACGGCCCTTATACACATCGCCCATGCCACCACTACCCAGACGCTCTAGCAGCTCGTAGTTGCCAATGTGTTTGAGTGAGGATTCTGCCGCAAGCAAGGTGTCCGATAACGGATTGCGCGAGCTTGTTTCATCAGGGAACTCAGTTGGTAGTACGGTCCATTTGCGATCGGAGTTGCTGGAGGGCTGCTGGCGAAGCTGAGCCGGTTGGCTAGTATCGTAGACAAGCTCATGGACCTCTACGTGCCCAATGCCTTTCAAATGACGACGACCATGTAAATGAAAAGCAATCCCATCAAGACCCACATCGTGGAGGATTGACATCACACTACGCGAGACGAGGATCTGCGCACCCTGTGCGTAGTCGTTCAGTCGTGATGCGTAGTCGACACTTTTGCCCACAAAGTTATTTGGGTCCGCTGGATCGATTTGGGGGACACCCACATGAATGCTGACCCGCACTTCGACCTGGCCGTCATCAGGCGTACGGATCGGGTTGTCACGATGATCACGTTGTACGTCGACCGCCCATTGGGCAGCGCGCACCGTATTATCAAAGACCAGGAAATGCCCGTCACCGGCCGTCGATACGACGCGCCCACCCTGGGATTCTAGATGTGCTTCGATGCGCTGGCGATGCGGGGTAAGAATCGTCTCGATAAACGCTCGATCACGTTCGGTAACGCTTCGCCCCTCCATCTCATCTTTAAGAAGGACGCTACGACAGATATCGGTAAATAAGAACGTTTTCAGCTCGGCCATGATGTAGGGCGCTAGTTGCCAGAACCGGTTTCAATACTCGTTAGTAGCCAGCAGCAGGAGCGGGTGAAATATGCGGGCTCGTCTCAAGCGTCGGGCTCAAGCCCAGGCAACAATCATAGAATCCTCCCCAACGAGGGTCTAACGTATATTAGCGCCTAGTTTTAAAATCCTGTGACTTATCAATAAGCCACGACAACAGGTGCATGACCATAGCGGACGCGGCTTACTGTCCCACCTAAAAAGGGTCGGTAGCGTGTACGTACCTGAGCTACAGGTTGATAAGCCACTGCCGGAACCACGGGTGCCGAAACCACCGGTGCAGGTACATACCGGACCGTATGAGTAGTTGCACAGGCTGGAACAACAGGCCTATAAACGGTGGCCGGTTGCCTATAAACAGTAGCCGGTTGGTAGAAGGTCACAGCCGGTTGGTAATAAGTAACATACGCGATTTGAGCATTGGCATACTCTTGCGCACTCGACCATAGCGAGGCAACAAACAATAACAGGGCAAGTCTTTTCATTGCAACAACCCCCAAGAGTAGTAGGATCCAGGAAAGCCACTAATCTCAGTATCCCACGCCCGCAAGCAAGACGCAAGCGATTGCCCCACCAGAAGAAGGCTCCCCTTCGACGCCGCAGAATCCCCAAGCCAACTAGCCCGGATATTTTATATGTTTCGTCACGAGGTGTCGTAAGTCATTTCCTGGCAAGGCATGCGAGGCTTGCAACCGGAGGCGTGTTTTTGACACGTCGAGGATTGCCAGTCGAAGCATAACGCAGCCAGGGAAGGACTTAGGATGCCGGAGTAGGAACGTATGAAATATCCGGGCTAGCCCGGATTATTTAACAGCTCTGCTGGCTAGAAAAAACCCTGATTTGGCGATGCTGTTGTTTAGAAAGGATACTGCTGTTGAGGAAATGCCGTTTAGAATTATGGCATGCTTTCATATTGATTCAGGCTAAATTCCCAAATTAGCCAGCGCTGAGGAAACTTGATTAAGCGCTCGGGTCAATTGTGGATGATCTGCTTCAAATTCCAGCATCAAATCCTGCACTTGCGCTGATAAGTTTTCTACTTCTTGGGCTGGATCTTCAGGGAGAGCTTCCGCCCCCGGACACCGCACCTGCTTCCATAATCCGATTGATGTCCTGGGTTAAAGTTGCCAGCAATGCCTGCGCATCTTCGTCCACAGACGTGGCACCCTGCAATTTAGCGTGCAAATCTTCTAATGTCTGAATTAGTTCTTTTTTGTTCATAGCTGCATTATTAGCTGCCTTTTTAATTGATGCAAACTGCTACGTTCAAAATATCACAATAGACATTGCTCTAAGCTGCGATCGTTTCTCCATTCCATTGGGCCGGAGTTCTCCAACGGATGGTCTCTGCGACTGCCATCCCAGATTGGACCAGACTGGTCTTAGTGGTCATTTCAGGTTTCGTTGAAAATCCAGTCGACTGTCGTCGTTATCCATCATCGTTGTCATTCGAGATTGTCAGGATTTGACCGTGGTTTGCTAATATCGACTAACAGATATCCACTCCAGAAAAATGGATGTGCTGCCGTGAGATCGGTATCCTCTTTTCCCGCCTTGACTCGCCGTTCCGTAGCCGAATCGATAGGCAATTCTCGCGCCAGCCGTACACTCCGCTGCCAGGCATTTGAAGCCGCCATATGGGGTAGCTCCTGCAGAAACTCCCGCAATATCTCCTGGGTTGATTGTCCACCCACAACCCAATTGCTGAGCAGTATTGTCTGGGCCCCTGTCGATAACATCGCACAGCTGGCAAGAAATAATTCGCTACCCGGTGGCATAATCGAAGACTGGCGTTTACTGGCTTTGCCTCCTCGTGATGCGATGGTGCTGGTGCCAGGTAAGACAACTCGCTGCGGTCCAAATTGTGGGAGTCGAAGCCAATGCCCTAAAGAAATGTGCCGTGCAGATCGTCCTTGTGGAACAGGGGACCAGTGAAATGGATCTGACAAATCAATTTCAGCCTCCTCCAACACCACCAATGTTTCTAATAACGAACTGGATATCGGGTTCGATACGGGCATTTGCAGGGGAAGAATGAGTGGATTCTCCAGTGCATTGCTTAATTCCATGAGGGCCGTATCTTTCTCATCCTCTGAACTACCGGGTAAGATGCTTCTACCAGCCAGGCCCGATCGCTGCACACGGCGTAAAGGTATCTGCGGACCAAACGCTATACCTACAGTCGGTGCAATTCGAATACGCGATATTGTTATCAGTGGCTTTCTGCCTGATTGGGTCTGTATAGGCAGTGCTGTCCAGGGCACATACCAAGTGAGTCCATCGGGAATAATGAGCAAATCTGTTATTGAATCCGGATCGAGAGGCGCATCACCCAGCAACGCGTCAACCAGCCTGGTGCCCGATTCTTGCCAGTCTTGTGCGACGAGTACTTCAGTGGTCATCTCGTGGTTTGCTGAATAGTTGCCCAAATCTCTCAAAAAATCCTGCAGCCGTGAACCGAGCCTACCACTGGGCCCGCAATTCCAACGGATTGCTGATTTAGTGCTAAGCAAAAAACCATGGAGACCGTCTGGTGAATCATGGAACATCAGCACTGCTTGCCCAGGCTGAAGTTGCGATTGCCAATCCGCTGTCGCTTTCACTGGCGGAAACTGAATGTCCGCGGGGACCCGCAAGCAGGTCATGCTACTTAGTATGTTTTCGCGTTTCTCCAAACTACTCTGCCACTTACGCCAAACCTTGGCCAGATCACGCACTGCACGATCTTCCATAGCATCTTTCCAATCCGTTCGGATATCTGCTAGCAACTTTTTGCCAGTAGTACGTGCGTCAACATACTCTGGAAATCGGAGCAAGAGTTCGTTGCGCTGCCCTCGCGCGTGCTGGCTGAGGATTTCATCCGGCACTTCCAGCGTGTAGCGAAGAGCCGCCAGGCGACCACCCCAGGGGAGCGTTTGCAAATACCGATGACGTTTGGCCAAGTCTACTATTTCGACCGCTCTTTCAATTTCCTTTCGTGAAACAGCAGCAAGCCAACGGTCAAAGGCAGCATGGTGGGGCGTTTTCAGCCTCGCCAGGGTTTCCAGAGGTTGAAACACCCATTGAACAGGTTCAGGGTCCCCCAACAATTTTCCATACACCTTGATTGCAGATCGAGATTGAATTTGCTGCTCATCAAAACGCCTGTTGGCAAGAACCAACCGATAGTTGTGTGTCGACATACCAATGTGCTCTGCCACGGCAGTCTGTAAAACTTTTGCTGCCGTTTCATGCCCTTCGGCTAACAACAAACGCCCTTGAAGATACCGTGATTGATTGCCCAGCCTTCCTTGTCCGGCATCTCGCAGACGAGAAACACCCGTCTTGAGTGCTGACGTCGCTCCCTGGTAGTTGCCCAGCGAAAGCAGTTCTTCTGTCTGATCCAGACATAGCCCGGCAAAGAGGTAGTCGTAGCCTTTTTGCCGTGACCAGGTGAGGGCGGGTTGCAGAGCAGGGTTCACATCGGAAATACCTCTTGCCAATCGACAGACCGTTCCTAATCGAAAGGCATCATCAATAATGCCCAGGTCATCGTAGTAGAAGGCTGAAATGCTAGCTTCGGCCAACAATTGTTGCGCTGCTTCAAGATTGCCTTCCAGCATATTGATGCGACCCATCTCCAGGAGGGCCACGCAGGTGAGCGGATGATCGTACTCGCCCGCAATGCGTTCGGCCCGCTGGAGACGCTTCGTGGCCAGGTCGTGTTTTCCCTGCCCTGCGTAGACAAGCCCCAACTGCAAATCCACCCATGCATTGGACCAATGATTTGGTGGTGCTCCACCGCGAGAAAGTGCGTTCACTAGATTCTTGGAAAGAGGATCATACTCAGCCAATGGTCCCAGCAATTCGTGGCGACGTCGTATTGCCAGCGCGGTCGAACGCACAATTTCAACCACATTAAGCTGCCACAGTTGTGGAGAAGTAATCGCCCCTCCTCCCTGACTAATCACACGCTCAGCAGATTTAAGATCACCAAAGCGAATCAGCATTTGATTCGGGAATTTCCCCAAAACAAACGGTCGTTTACCTGGTCCCCACGGTGGGGGACGGTTCAATCGATTCGTATCCGCATAAGGGGCCTTGAATTCAACACGCAGCATCCAATTGGGATATTGCAAAAACATGGAACAGGCATAGTCAAATTGTTCCATCGCAAGCGCAAGTTGGCCTTGCTGGTAGTAGACCTCGCCCAGCATCGTGTGATAACTGATTGCATCGATCCAGCGATTGGTGACTCCCAGTTTGACACTACCACGAACCTCTCTTTGGAAGGTGCGCAGCGCATCCCGGTGCCTTCCTCGATAAAGCTGCTCAATTGCCAGAAAGTAAACCCTGGACGGAATCGAGTCTCGTAAGACTTGCTGCCCCTGCTGGGCCATCGCCAGGGGCAAGACGGGCAACTGACACACTAGCACGCCAATTGCTAGCATCAGGATGCGCATAGTGGGCATCAAAAAAACTGACACGATTCACCTCTCCTGGTTCCGATCTAAGAATCTTTTCGCAGTTCTAAGATAGCAGCTCCGACCGTTTATTTTGCGTTGCATCGAGCTGCCATGCAGAATTCTAAACGCCGTTTTATCCTGAGTGCCTTCACTCCAAGAAACTAAAATTGCAAAACCTGCCAGACACGACCTCTGCTGCTGCCATTCTAGCAAGTTACGCCCCAAAAACTATTTTCGCTGCCAATCTGCAGCAAAAAAGTCGCGAGGTCCTGGGGATGTGGTCGGCCTTCAATCTGGACCATTGCTAGCAAACCCTGAAATCTATCACGTTCAGCAAAAGTTTGACGGTTAAGACGACGATAACGATTAAACTCACCCATTGAGGGAATGCGTGAGTCACTAGTCCCTCGAATTGGAGTCCTTGAAACGTGAAAACTTCAACTATCCAAACACAAAAATTTTCTACACTCATTGGCAGTGGACTGCTGTTGCTGGCTACCTTGTCAGCCACGGGATGCCAAATGGATGTCGGTGGTCAAACCTTACCCAGCCCCTGGTGGCTTACGGACGATCCTCAATACTACGCCCCAAGTTCTGAATTTAAACTTCAACGTGAAGCTGATGCTCTACGAGAGCAGCAAGCCAACCATATCAGCGAGCCCCAACCTTAAAGCGCTGACAACTCTTCGAATTAAGATGTGTGTCCTCAGGACCTCTTAATTCAAAATGACTCCTGAGGATTTACCTAATATTTAGTAACAACAGAGCATTCGTTCTTGGAAAACCTCCAAAAACCGCTCACTACGTTTTTGCCGCTTGTCGCCTTTGGATTATGTCCTCCAAAGTGCTGCAAGGATGGGGGGGACGGCACCCTATGTGGCAGACGTCTGAGGCACGCCACGCGCCGCGCCGCGCCGCGCACCTCAGACGTCTCTGCCCTGGGGAATTCTTAAGAAGTAATCTCCTGGGTTCGACTTCTGCATTCTCCATCTTTTTTAATGTGAGAATTGCAACCCGAAATGCCTCCTGGGCCTAACTGATTTTTAATCCAACGAGTGAGTCGTACACCCTGCGACCGCCAGGCCGTCCAGGGATAGCAACTGGTGCGACAACTCGTTTCGACGCTGGTACGGAAACGTCGTTTAAAATCAAAATCGCCGATACCCAAATCCAGACTCATATCTCCACGGCTAAAACTATCCTCGATCAAGCGGCTCATGAGCACCTTTCCAGGGCCTTCCCGGGCAAAGCTACGGTCAAATCCCATTCGCAGGCCATAAAGTTGGCCGTCGTAGTGATAGTTATACTGAAAAGCGACTGGCTGATTGTCAAGTTTGAGTACAGCCATATCGAGCATGCCTAAATGAGAGGCAATGCGATGGCTGGTGCTCAAAAAGTGGCGAACATTGCCATGACATAAGGTATTGCCCGTTTTGGATTCACTCTGCCAACTGCGCTCCGAAATAGCCAGGCAGTCGTCAAATAAATCCCAACGTGGATCATTTTCACCGCAGGAACTTCCCTGAGGACGATGTCGTTCAAAAGAAACTTTGTAATTTCGCTCTAATACACGAGCTTGTCGACCGATTTCGTGACGCCACTTTTTTGAAAGCGCCGCATTGTAGCCCTGCCAATCGGTATTGCCAAATTGTATTACAGAAACTTGCTGGTAGGAGCCAACGTGTGATTGCCACCCAACATTTTGTATGGCTCGACTTACTCTAGAACTCAGCGCTGGATCGACCCAGCGCAAGTCGAGCATATCCCAATCTCTTGGTTGGTTGCGAAGATACCGCAATGCCATTGTTAAGCTTGCCGATTGGTTTGGGCCTATTGGTCCATACCAAGTACCCCAGTCCCCCAAGGGATAACCCAGGACTTGAACCTTGCCAACCTGATAGCGCTCTGTACGTACGCACAAAGGTATAATTCCAATCAGTGATCCATTGGCTAAAATAACTAAGACGCGTAAACGCTGATCATGCCCAAAATGCTGCCAATAGTTCTCAAGCCAATGATACGTATGAAAGAACGAAGACCGCGGTGTTTGATGCAACAACGCATTCCAGGCCAGCCGATAAGGCTCAAGGTCTTCCAGATTGTTGATTTCGACAACTTCTGCCATTGATAGATCCCACAAGAATGTTGATCTACCAGAGACGCAAGCCACATGCCAAATATTGTTTACCCGTCTAGAAATGCTAGGATGCATATAGAAATGACTGGCCTGGCAAGTTCCCTCCGTGGTTGAGAGGGTCACTTTTGGCAGCCATACTGATGTTGCCTTTGGTCAACATGAGGCCAAATGGCAACAGTCTACTTTGTATAGAAATCCGGGGCTACTTTCGTATAGAAATCCTGGGGCTGCAACTCCAAGAACCAAAGAGGACTATCTCGAGTGAGTGTCACTGTTTGGACCGAAATGCTTCGTGCAATACATGCCAATCAACACCAGGTTGTCATGGCGATCACAGGAGGTGGCAGCAAGGCGATTGGTCAGCTTCTAGAGATTCCCGGCGCTTCACAAACGCTACTGGAGGCTGTGGTGCCTTATGCACCTGCGGCGTTGAGCGCCTGGCTGGGCAATGCACCCGAGCAATTCTGCAGCGTCACCACAGCCCGTGCCATGGCAATGCGGGCCTGGTTGCAGGCCCGTAAATTTTCTGACACGGATGATCCGTTGTTGCTGGTTGGGATGGGAACTACTGCGAGTTTGGCCAGCAACCGCCCCAAACGGGGAACGCATCGGATTCACGTGGCCGTACAGACGGCAACATCTACCGCATCGAGCACCTTGATTTTGACCTCGAAAAAGCGCGACCGCAAAAAAGAAGAATGGCTTGCTGCAAAACTGTCTATCGTCATGTTGGGAAAGGCGTGTGGAATCAATACCTACCCAGCCGAACAGACACTGAACGAACAACTTGAAGATAACGAACACATTGAATTCTGTTTACAGCAAGCAAAACCTTCCTGGACTGAACTGTATTTAGGACAGCAAAAGTTCGCTACCCTCCCCTCCCCCACATCGTCATTGCCAAAAGCTCTATTTCCTGGATCTTTCAATCCTCCCCACCAGGGCCATCTTCGGATTGCGGAAGTGGCGTCTCAAATCACCGGCCAGCCCGTTGCGTACGAACTTTCGATCACCAACGTCGACAAGCCACCTTTGGACTACTATGAGTTGAAGCGACGGTACGACTTATTGCAAGCGATTGATCATGAGGCGGTACTCCTGATCACGAATGCTCCCACTTTTCGATCGAAATCAGAATTGCTACCAGGTACCACTTTTGTCGTAGGTGCCGATACGATGCTGCGGATTGCCAACCTTCGTTATTACCCCGAAAATCAGACTGACTACGATACGGCTATCGAGCAAATTTCGAACCAGGGCTGCAGGTTTCTCGTGTTTGGCCGATGCATTGAAGGTCGGTTCCAAGTACTAAGTGATCTGCCACTACCCGACAATTTACGAATACTTTGCGATGAAGTCCCAGCAGAGCAATTTCGTGAGGATATTTCCTCACATTCTCTCAGGCAGCAAGCCCATCAGAACTGACTTTCGGGGTCGGCCCCAATCACCAAGGTCTGATATTCGATGGGTGTACTGCCTGCATTTTGGCAGAGTCGCTAAAACACCGCGAGCAGGGATCGTTCCAATGGGTTCACAAGTATTGAAAGTCCTGATAACTCCTTCGAAAAGGGTCGTTTACTGACACTGCGGGGCTTGAAACTCTCCCTACCAGCCAAGGTTGTCCCCGATAAGAATTGCAGCGTCTGATTACGACTTCTATACTGTTTGGCTTGCCAGGCCCACGATGCGCCCTACTCATTTCGTGGTGAATACCCTCAAGCGTGACTTTCTCCCCACAAGAATCAATCATGACCCAACCCGAAGTGAAACACCCTCTGTTCATCGGCATCGATGTGGGCGGAACGAATGTAAAATTTGGCATTGTTGATGACAAGGGGGGCATCCAGGCCTATGGATCGATTCCCACCGAATCGCATCTTGGGCCCGATGACGCGGTGCAGCGTGTTTCTGCAGCCTTGTTTCAACAATTGCAAAACTTGGGGGCTGGTACTAGTGATGTAGCCCGTATTGGATTGGCCACACCCGGACCTTTGGATCTCGAACAAGGTATCCTGCTCACTCCCGGAAACTTGCCCGAATGGCATAACTTTCCAATTCGTCAGCGAATTTCTGACGCGATCGGTCTACCCGTACGCTACGCCAACGATGCGAATGCCGCCGCATTCGGTGAATACTGGCAAGGTGCAGGCACTGCCTACCCGAGCATGGTATTGCTCACTCTAGGCACGGGAATTGGCGGCGGAATTATTGTCGGTGATATGCTCTTGGAAGGCGCCCATGGCAACGGCGGTGAATGTGGACACATCCTCATCGATTTGCAAGACGACGCCCCACTTGATTCACTCAATAAAAGAGGATCTCTCGAAGCATTCTGCGGATCTTATGGAGTTGTGCGGCGAGCACAAGAAGGCCTTCGTGATGGACGTCATAGCCGATTATCGAAAGAAGATTCGCTGACACCTCTTGCTCTCACCCAGGCAGCTGAAGCAGGAGACGCATTCGCACTAGAAATCATCCTGGAGACAGCCCGTTATCTGGCCCTGGGCCTGGTGAACCTGATCCATACGATTGATCCCGGCTGTGTGGTGCTAGGTGGTGCGATGACTTTTGGCGGTGCTGGCCATCCCCTGGGCGAAGCATTCTTGCAAAAAATTCGCGATGAATTACGACCCCGCCTGCTACCAAATTTACACGATACGCTCCAAATCGATTTCGCCCAACTAGGCGGCGATGCCGGCTACATGGGTGCTGCAGGTTTGGCCCGTGTGGAGCACCATGCTTTGCTCAAATAGCCTGTTCAACGCAGATACATCGAACAATGTATCCCTTTAGAATGCTAAGGATTTTTCCACGATTCACCAAAGCACCCGCGTTCTACCCATCCCCACCTGCAGCTAATCTTTTATGACCCAACCTAAATACATTCGCAACTTCTCAATCGTCGCTCATATCGACCACGGTAAAAGCACCTTGGCCGATCGCCTCATGGAGCGGACAGGTACCGTCAGTGAGCGTGAAATGAAACAGCAACTGCTTGATGACATGGATCTCGAGCGCCAACGTGGTATCACGATCAAGGCTCGCGCAGTAACAATGCATTACGAATACCAGGGGAATACTTACGAGCTGAATTTGATTGACACACCTGGGCACGTTGATTTTCAATACGAAGTTTCTCGCTCTTTGGCTTGTTGTGAAGGTGCCGTTCTATTAGTCGATGCATTTCAAGGAGTCGAAGCACAAACTGTTGCCAATGCTTATGCAGCCATCGAACACGATCTGGCAGTGGTACCCCTAATGAATAAGGTTGATCTGGTCCATGCACGGCCTGACGAAGTTCGCATTGAAATGGAACAGACACTAGGTGTTGACGGAGAAGAAGTACTGGGCTGTAGTGCAAAAACGGGCGAAGGATGCGTTGAAGTACTGGAGGCGATCATAAATCGTGTACCCGCACCAACGGGAGATCCGCATGCCACATTGCAGGCCATGGTTTTCGATGCGCACTACGATGAATTCCGTGGAGCCATCACCTATGTGCGAATCATGAATGGCATCGTGAAGAAGGGGCAGAAAATCAAGTTTCTGCAGCAGGGCACGACACACGATGTGGTTGAATTGGGGCATTTTGAACCCTTACGCGTTCCCACAGATAAGTTGACCGCCGGGCAGGTGGGCTATCTCATTTGTAATATTAAGTCCTTGGGCCATGTCCATGTTGGTGACACAATCAGCATTGCTGGAGAGAACCCAGCCGAAGTACTCACTGGCTACGAAGAGCCAAAACGCATGGTTTTCTGTGGTCTCTATCCGTCAGATGGGCAAGATTTCAAACAGTTGCGTGATGCCCTTGAAAAACTTGCGATCAACGACCCAAGTTTTGAATTTCAACCCGAAACGAGCGACGCCTTGGGATTCGGTTTCCGCTGTGGTTTTTTGGGGCTGTTGCATATGGAAATCGTGCAACAACGTTTGGAGCAGGAAGCCAACATCGATCTTGTACAAACCGCACCCAATGTGACGTATGAGGTTGTTACCAAACGTGGTGAAGTCCTGGAAATACATACTCCTAAAGACGTCCCGGATGGTGGCGAAATTGAGGAATTCCGGCAACCTATTGTGCGGGCCAACTTTGTTGTACCGACTGAGTACATCGGCGGTATCATGAAACTTTGCACCGATCGCCGTGGCATCTATGTGCGCACCGAGTACCTATCACCCACCCGAGCAATGATCGTCTATGAGTTGGCGCTCGCCGAAATCATTTACGACATGCATGACAAACTGAAAACGGTCACGCGCGGCTATGGAACCATGGACTACGAACTTTTGGGCTACGAGTCGGGTCAATTAGTACGCATGGATATTCTGGTTAAAAATGATCGCATTGATGCCCTGTCTATTGTCTGCGACAAACGGGACGCCGAATCCCGGGGCCGCGCAGTGATCAAGAAACTCAAAAAAGAAATCCCGCGCCATATGTTTGAGGTTGCTTTGCAGGCAGGAATTGGCACTCGAATAATAGCCCGCGAGACCATTAGTGCTATGCGCAAAAATGTCACCGCCAAGTGTTATGGCGGCGATATTTCTCGCAAACGTAAACTATGGGAGAAACAAAAGGCGGGTAAAAAGCGCATGAAATCTATAGGCTCTGTCGATATCCCCCAAAAGGCCTTCCTCGCCGTTCTTGAGACGGGTGAGGAAGACAAAAGGAAATAGCATCTGGCCAGCCTGGGGAGAACGGCTAAGACTATGAGCGTTCCACAGTCGTGCTTTCTTCTTGTTTCCACGACCGCCCATGTGCGCAACTCGGCACTAGGCCTCAGCAGGCTCGTACCGAGCTCGTCTCTGGTCAAGCCTCACTTTGATGGGTTGCTACGATCCCGTTTGCCGGATTTTCTCCGTTAGGTCTCGCAGCCACCCATCAAGACTCAAATAACAAAGCACGAAAGCCGACTCGGCTTAGAGACCCTAACTGCCACTTCCCCCGGGTGCCATCATGGGGAGGGTATCGCCTGATGTTGCAGGCATATAAGTGGTGCTGGAAGTTCCTCCATAGCCGTAGGTAACCTCTCCACCACTCGCACCACATGGGTTGCAGGTATTGCAACTTGGTGCACATGTGGGTACACATCTTGTGTAGACGGGCGCTGTTACGGGCTTGGCAGCAAAGTGTTTGCGGTAGCAACCGCAACCAATTGCACTCGTAATCAAGACTGCCATAGCCAATGTTATACATGTGTTTTTCATAGCTTCGAGTCCTCTGCTCTAGGACACTCCACAGGTAGGATGGGCCTGTGCCAAAGTCCGTGGCGGACCGAGAGTGGGTTGGCAACAGGCGGATAGATATCTATCCAAGCAAGCATTGCCCACAATGTTGCACGACGCAAACAAAGTGTTGTTTTTTTGTCTCATTTTTCCCTACGTACGGGCACCACCTGCCGTGCAATCGGATTGCCAGGCCTCAATCTGCATCCACGGCACAATCGGAACAGGTGTTCTATTCACCACGTTGTCCCCTAAGCGTGGCCCTACGAGTAACGACTGCATGTGACTACGGCCACGACCTCTGATCCGCCACGGACTTTGGCACAGGCCCATGGCGTGTCCCACCAGATACAAAAACGTTGGCCCGCATACCTTGTCTGTTTTGCTACGTCAGCCTGAGTCCCTCCCTGAGAAACGTGATGGTACGGCTGATACAACACGGATCTTAATTCCCCTAGAAAAGGACCCTGTCAGGAATAAAATCCTCTCACCTCAAGTATTTTTGAACTCCCATCAATCCTTCTGCTGGCTACAATCGGGTTTTAAAAATTGTTCTCATCGCTGGTTGACGAACCCTCATCTTTCTCGTTAGGGGGGGGCCCGCAGATGAACGAATAAAATGTCCCCATGAAATCATCAAATGGTTTAGAAACAGCCCCTCTCTGGCTGGCAATCCTGGGATCACTGCGTCTCACGGTAGCTCTGCAGTGCCTTGGCAACTGGGGATGGTTGTCACAGTCTGGAGAAACACCTCTACTGCACTGGATTATCAATCCGGCCGATATTGGCGGCCTCCATTGGAACGAAGCGAACGCTTTGATCCTGCAGCAAACGCTTGGCTGGCTGGCACTCTTATCAGGCGTTTGTGTCCTATTCCGTCCTTGTGCTGCGGTCCTAGGCCCCCTCGTACTATTACAACTCGTCCTAGCGATTGCCATGTGGCAAAATGCCGATGGATTTCCACTCTCAGCAGACTTACTGCCTGCCGAGTGGGTAACACTTTTTCCGTTTCTGACGCAGTCTGCGCGGATTGCCGCCCCTCTGGGTCTCCTGTTGCTCGACCCATGGCGTACGCCTCGTCCCCTTAGTGAAAAAAGGACTTTCTGTGCAATGACTCTTCTGCGCTGGGCTATTGCAATTACCTTTTTGGCTCATGGCATAGAATCCTGGCAACTCAATCCACATTTTATTGATCTGCTTATTGGCGCAAGCTCGAATATTTTGGGGGTAAATCTCCCACAAACAAATGCAGAGCATATTCTCTCCCTCATAGGTGCAGTCGACATCTTACTAGCGATTTTATGTGTCACCACAAAATCGCGTTGGGTACTTGGCTTGATGGCCCTATGGGGTGCCCTCACTGCAATCAGCCGCATCTTTGTCTGGGGGATATCTTTCTGGCATATGGGTCTAGTACGAGTCCCCCACATGACACTTCCTCTGATTGTGTTCCTCTACTTGCATCTGCTACAATGCCGGCAAGAAAAATCAGAAGCCTATATAACTTGGTGAAGAGGGGGCGTTCGTTGAGAGAGTTATTTTTCGCAACTACTATTCTGTTTACATCTATTCTGCTTGCCCCCCTGGGGATAGGGCAAATTGCTCAAGCAGATACCCAGGTATCAGACACCAACCCCAAACAATGGCGTCTGGTTTGGAACTCCAACCCAGCAACCACCGCCACGCTTTGCTGGAATACAACAAACGCCGGATCCGAGCATCGTGTTTTCATCCGTCAAGCCGGTAGCACCGACCAACGTACCGTCGTCGCACAGCGCAATGCACCCTACACCACCCAAGATCCGAAGCTCTTTTTTCATCATGCCCAGTTGAAAGACTTGCTGCCATCCACCAAATACCATGTCATCATGGAAAGCGATGGCCAGGCTTCGCCTGAGTTTTATTTTTTAACAGCGCCTGCAGAAGATGTTCCCGTGGCCATCTTGTTCGGCGCCGATTCGCGGAGCGGGCAAGAAGCACGAAGAAAAATGAACCGCATGCTGGCACGCTTATTGCGCGAGTCGCAACAACCTGAACGAGTGCCCATCCTGGCACTAGCCCATGGAGGCGACTTTGTTTATGACGGCAGAAAACTGAAACTTTGGTCGCAGTGGATGGAAGACCATGAGTTAACCGTCTCCGACGATGGGCAACTCCTACCAATCATCCCCTCCCGTGGCAATCATGATGGCGGAAAGATATTCAATGAGGTTTTTGCCTTTCCACCTGAAGACAAAAACTTTTATGGTATCAACCTGAGCCCCCAGGTGCGCTTGCTCACACTCAATACCGAAACCAGCCTGGCTGGCGATCAACGCAACTGGCTCGACACGGATCTTGCCAAATCACGTACGAAATATCGTTGGCTACTGGCCCAATACCACCGGCCCGCCTTTCCTGCCGTGAAAGTTCCCTGGCTGAACTTGATCCATTGGGTCCCCCTATT
>PATG01000103.1 GCA_002713555.1 Planctomycetaceae bacterium | reverse complement strand
ATGCGTGGATGCAATTTCATTACGACGCGTGTTTGCATCTTCCCTTTTTCATCGGGTTGCTCGTCTTCGGTGTAGGCTTCGCACAAAAAAGCCAAGGCTGCCCGGTCGGCACCTGCCGAAGGTTCAATGACGTGCGGTGTGAACCTTTCGTTGGTCTGGTCGTCGCGGTAAGTGAGATCGCGGCCCGACCCTTTGTATTTGGGTTTTCCTTTTTCGTTCAGTTCGACTTCGAGAGGACACGTATTGGGATCCAACTTGCCTTCCATGTGGCTGCGCAAATCAAAATCACCTCGATGGGCAATGCCTTCCAGTTCACCGTACTCGCCAGCCGGCAAAAATGGAAAGGCGTACTCAATGTCAGCAGTTCCCGTGCTGTAATGGCTAAGCTCGTCCTCGTGATGATCCCGTAGCTGGAGTCGCTCACCAGAGAGACCCAGATCTTGGTACCATTTGAAACGACGATCCCGCCAATACTTGTACCATGCTGGTGAAGTATCCGGATGGCAGAAAAACTCAATCTCCATTTGTTCAAATTCGCGTGAGCGGAAAGTAAAGTTGCGGGGCGTGATTTCGTTGCGAAAACTTTTGCCCATTTGAGCGATTCCAAACGGAATCCGCACACGCGTGCTGTCAACGACATTCTTGAAATTGACAAAAATACCCTGGGCCGTCTCGGGACGGAGAAAGGCGGCATCTTCAGCAGTCCCCATCGCGCCAACGATCGTTTTGAACATCAAGTTGAATTCACGCGGATCGGTCAGTGAGCCGACCTCTTTTGCTTCGGGGGCCAGCACCTGACTGGTATCTTCGATCGTTTCGAGTGATACGACATTCCCCTCCCAGGAAAGTTGTTCCAAATCTTTGGCACGGAGCCGAAAAGCTTTGAGCGCTCGACGTTCTAAATCGGCAGCTTCGTCGTCTTTTTCAGCAATCGTGGTGACAAATATTCGTTTGCCTTTGGCTGTGACCCAGCGGCCCCGTACCTGATCGTGACGATAACGTCGTTTGGTCTCGCGGCAATCGACCATCATGTCACAAAAAAGGTCGAAGTGCCCCGAACTCTTCCAGACTTGAGGATGCATAATGATGGTACAGTCGAGGCCCGTCATTTCGTGTGTGGACGGTGCGCCGTTGCTAGCTGAGAGTTCGTCATGGCTGGTGACCATGTCGCGCCACCAGGCTTCTTTGATATTTCGTTTCAATTCGACACCAAGCGGGCCATAGTCCCAGAAACCATTGATACCGCCATATATTTCGCTTGACTGAAACAAGAATCCTCGCCGTTTACAAAGCGAGACCAGCTTTTCCATTTCCATGACCAGCTATTCCATTCCCAAAAGTTGTTGTAATAGAGATACAGTTCGTAGGAGGCATCTCACCTAAAACGCATAGCTACCTGCCACGGTATGTTTTTTGCAATTCTGCCAGAAGATTTAGATGGGGCCCCATTCTACCGCTGGAGGTAGCCTATCGTCTAGAACCGGTTTCAAATCCCGCTGGCATCCTCCTGGCAGGAATATTTTTTTGAAACCCAATCTAGGACAAGCGAATGGAGCCAGTCAAAAAATCCAGTTCAGGGACAACCGAGAGAGTGTCCAACTGCGCACAAACCTTTAAATCATTATCAAAACCAAGCTTCAATAGATTTTTGCCACCCTGAGTGAACCGAAGTTCTTCCGCAAATTGTGCACTTGTGCTGCGATTGAGTGCTTTGGCTGTCATTTCGAGTTCTTGCCATTCACGCAACGCTGCGGCAGCCCAGGAGTTGGTGTCTTCGGGGGCAGGTGAGAGCTGAGACACAATGGATCCAGCAGCCAATACGTCTTCTCGCGTTACATTTCCACCAGTACCAGCGCAAAGTATTTCGATGTGGTTTTCACTGGCGATCGCTGTGGTGAGCGCTTTGCGATTTACTGCAGCTCCGATCAGTATGCGCTTTGCCAGTTTGGCATGGGCTAATGCACGCGTGCCATTGGTGGTTGTAAACAGTACGGTGCGATCAAAAACCTGATCAGGACTGTACTCTGTCGGCGAGTTTCCTAGATCAAATCCTGAAATTCGTTCACCTCCCCGTTCCCCTCCCATCACCATGTGACTTCGTTCGTACGATTCTGCTTTGAGAAATGTTTCATCGACTTCCAAGCAGGGCACTACCTCAGTTGCACCCGACGCCAGCGCCTGACAAATGGTTGTAGAAGCTCGCAGCAGATCAACCACGACGACAACCTGATCCGCCAATTCGGTTTCGGCAATAAATTGGGGCAGGTAATGAACGGCGATTGGCATGCGATAGGAAGTTGGGATTTGGAAGGGTGGGTGAAAATTGCAAGCGAAGGTGCTGGGTCGCCAGGTTAAGCGTCATTTTATCTTACGGTTAGCGCTAGCGAAGAGAACATTCTAATGCGATACTAGTGCTTTGTCAGAACAAATTTGAAGAGTTGTCAAAGCACTAAGGCTCATGAGTACTACCGTCGATAAATCCGCACCACGTGTACGGCAGATGTTTGGGGAGATAGCTGGTAAGTATGACTTGCTCAACCATTTGCTATCACTAAACATCGACCGTTATTGGCGCAGGCAAGTCGTGCGGCTGGTGCCACCTGCAGAGGGTGCCAGGGTTCTGGATATGTGTACGGGGACAGGCGATTTGGCGCTTGCCTATCAGCGTGCGGCTACGGGATCGGTACAGATTGTAGGAGCCGACTTTTGCCATGAAATGCTGGTGATCGGTCGGCAAAAAAGCCTCCAGGCAGGCGTGCAGCGCGAGCTGACGTTTGTCGAAGCCGACGCTATGCAGATTCCTCTCAGTAGTGATCAATTTGATATTGTTTCGGTCGCCTTTGGTCTCCGTAATGTTGCAGAAACGGACATCGGGTTGGCTGAGATGGTACGCGTTTGTGCTCCTGGCGGACGTGTGGTGGTGCTGGAGTTCTCTTCTCCGAACTGGCAACCATTTAAAGCCATTTACGGATGGTATTTTCGCCACATCTTGCCTCGCATTGGCCAATTACTTGCCCGCAACGATCAGAGCGCCTACAGCTATCTTCCTGCCAGCGTAGGCGAATTCCCTCAGGGTGAACAATTTGCACAGCAACTGCGGGCAGCCGGTTTGCAGGAGGTATGGTATCGAAGCCTTACACTAGGGGTGGCAACCCTTTATGTTGGAGTCAAAGCGGAGCAAAATAAAGTTGAAGTTCCTGAAAGGGATTGAGTACGAGAATTTAGTAAACAGCAACAGGCTATAAACGGCGATCTCTATGTCTAAAACCAAGAACGTCTGCGTCGCAATTACGGGAGCTAGTGGGGCTGTTTACTCAGTTCGACTAATTGAAGTGTTGTTGGCTACTGGCCATGATGTGCATCTATCGATTAGTCCCAGCGGAGCCCAGGTTATCGAAGAGGAGATGGACCTTTCGATAGATCTTATCAATTTTAAAGCGTCGGACCTGATGCTGGCGGACGTGGCCAAAGCAGAAGATAGTAAAATCAGACTCCTGCAAGCGAGTGCTGGCATAGGAACGGCAGATAGCAATGTGCTATCGGCCGATGCTGGTCGTGTGGGCGAATTGCAGTATCATTATTTTCAGGATTACAACTCTCCGATTGCCAGTGGTTCTTTTCTGACCCAAGGGATGGTTGTTTGTCCCTGTTCGGGTACGACACTTAGTGGCATCGCCCGTGGTGCGGCAGGTAATCTTATTCAGCGTGCTGCCGAGGTCCATCTGAAAGAACGTCGTCCTCTGATTGTGGTCCCCCGTGAAACGCCTCTCTCAGCACCCCATATCGAAAATATGCGGTTGATCAATCAGGCGGGTGCTGTGGTCATGCCCGCTTCTCCCGGATGGTACCATGGTGTCACGACATTACGCGACCTGGTAGATTTTATGGTCGCCCGAATCTGCGATCAGTTGGGCATCGACAACTGCCTGATGGAACGTTGGGGAGCGGAGAGATCTTGATGCGAAAAAGAAATCACTGGGTGGGCATTTAAATGTTCAAGACGATTGGTCATCTACTCTCACTGATACGATTCAGCCACACAATCTTTGCTTTGCCCTTTGCAATGCTGGCGGCGATGATGGCTTGGCGATTAGCCATGTTGGATAAGTATGAAAAGTACCTCGATGGCTACCAGCAATTAGATGATGGAACACTCGTTGCTGACAAGGGACCAACAAGTTTCTTTTATTCAGTTGGTGGATATATCTTTCAATTCGATTAGTTGCAGTCAGACACCTTTGCGTTTCGCTGGCAAGAATTCCTCGGCATACTGTTATGCATGATTTTCGCCCGTAGTGCTGCCATGGCGTTCAATCGACTAGTTGATCGTCGCATCGATGCTCTCAATCCCCGCACGGAGAATCGCCATCTGCCAGCAGGAATTCTGAGTGTAAAGCAGGTCACAACATTTGCGATGGTATGTAGTCTGGCTTTTATTGCCAGCACACTCTTGTTTTTGCCCAACCGCCTCCCGCTTTACCTCAGTATTCCAGTGCTCCTATTTCTTGGTGGTTATAGTTATACCAAACGCTTTACCTCACTAGCCCATGTCTGGCTGGGAATGGCACTTGCCCTTTCGCCAATCGCTGCCTGGATCGCTATTCGTGGCGAAGCGATCATGCAGCATCCTGGCGATTTACTCCCTGCCTGGGTATTGGGTGGTGCTGTGCTAACCTGGGTAACAGGTTTCGACATCATTTATGCCTGCCAGGATTGTGAATTTGATTGCCAGGCAAAACTTAATAGTATCCCGACTCGTCTGGGAATTGCCGGAGCGTTAAAGCTGGCTGCTGGCTGCCATGCAGTGACGGTTGTGCTATTGGCACTGCTTCCACTCGTCTATCCACCCTTGGGCACTGTTTACGGGGTGGCAGTTGCCGGGGTCGCCCTGCTTTTGGTCTATGAACACCTGCTTGTTAGCCCAGAGGACCTCGAAAGAGTCAATACGGCTTTTTTTCACGTGAATGCTGTGATCAGCATAGGACTCTTTGCGGTTGGTACCCTAGACCTGGGGTTGGCAAGTGGGTGATAATGAGAGACCCTCAGCGGTAGATTTTTTCGGTCTCCAAATGCTTTTATTTTGCACATTCCATTTTATGGATTCGCCCATCGATCCGTTAGGATTCTAAGCCGTATGCTCCGAACATCCTCTCCTATCCTGCAACCTATCCGAGAAAAAGTCGAAGCCGGTGAGCGGTTGTCGCTGGAAGATGGTGTGCTGCTTTATCAAAACGATGTGCCCCTTCCGGAGTTGGGCGAATTGGCAAATTGGGTGCGCGAGCAAAAAAACGGCAATTTTGCTTATTACAATATCAACACACATCTCAATCCAACCAATATCTGTGTCTATCGCTGTACGTTTTGCGCATTTCGTGCGGACTTGCGAGATGAAAAAGGGTATTGGATGAGTGACGAGCAAGTGTTGGCACGCGGGCAGGAAGCCCTGGATGCAGGGTCTACAGAAATGCACATTGTGGGTGGGCTTCACCATCAGGCCAAGTACGATTGGTACCGCCAGGTGATCCAATTGCTGCACGACAACTATCCATCTCTTCACATCAAAGCCTGGACTCCTGTTGAAATCGATTGGTTTGCGCGACTCACAAATAAACCCATCCGTTGGGTGCTCGAAGATATGCGCGAGGCGGGTCTCGGTAGCTTGCCTGGGGGGGGTGCCGAAATTTTTCACCCTGAGGTTCGCGACCAGATTTGCGAACACAAAGCCGATTCGGGCCGCTGGTTTGAAACGCATCGAATAGCCCACGATTTAGGAATACGCAGCAACTGCACGATGCTCTATGGACATATTGAAGCGCCCTTCCATCGCATAGACCACCTGCTGCGACTTCGTGAGTTGCAGGACGAAACGGGCGGATTCCAGACTTTTATTCCACTCGCATTCCATCCAGAGAACACAGGCTTGAGCCACATCACCAAACCGTCAGGACCCATGGATCTGCGTACCATGGCAATTAGTCGTCTGATGTTGGACAACATCCCGCACATGAAGGCGTACTGGATCATGCTGGGGATTGGCACTGCGCAGATTGCTTTGTCCTACGGGGCCGATGACATCGATGGTACTGTCCGGCACGAACTCATTTACCATGATGCGGGGGCTGAGACGCCCGAGGTTCTTACCGTGGAAGAGATCTGCCGTATTATTAAGGAAACGGGCCGTGAACCCGTGGAACGCGATACCCTGTATCGGCGAGTGGAGAGGGAGGGTTCCAACTGGAGAGCCGGTGAAGCGATCGAAGTAGGTGCCTAGTCCGGATATTTCATCCGCTCCTGTTGCGGTAGTCCAAGAGCCCTTTCCAAATCCCAATTCCCCCTCCCCCGAAAACGGGGAGGGGGAATTGGGGTAGGATCTATGTCCTGCTCTGGCTGCGTGATGCATCGGCTCGCGATCTTTTACGTGTCATAAACACGCCTTAGGTTGCAAGCAGCCCACGCCTTGCCAGAAAAGTACTTAGGCTACTTCGCCGACCAAAGCTGCGCTTCGGTGCCCGATCGCGTGAAAGATATGTTCGCTATCTTCTGGATCATTTTCCCTGCGAAATTACCGAGAAATTACCTGGACTTTGGAGCCCTCTGAGCCAAGTTGAGCTTGCCAGAGTTCGAACGCATGGATAGCATTTTGCGTAGTAGACTCAAGGTAGACAATTACTTATTTTGCCCCGTTTTGATGCAATCGGGCTGACGGGTGTCAGCTCACGAACCATAAAAAGAGGATGAAATGTTTGGCTTCGGTTATTTTGAATTACTCCTTTGGACATCCCCTGCATTGCTGCTGGCCTTCTGGGCACAAAATCGCGTGAAGAGTTCATTTGCCGAGGCGCAAAAGGTCCCAGCACAATTGAGTGGAGCCGCTGCTGCACGCCATCTACTGGATAGTGCCGGTTTGCAGAATGTGGATATCGAAAGAATTGCAGGCCAGTTGTCCGATCACTACGATCCACGTGCAAAAGTATTACGACTTAGTGAACCCGTCTATGGTTCTAAATCGACTGCCGCCGTTGGGATCGCTGCCCATGAGGCTGGTCATGCCATTCAGGACGCTAAAAGTTATGCCCCACTTGTCATTCGGAATGCGGCAGTACCTGTAGCCGGATTTGGTAGTAACGCAAGCACCCTATTGCTTATCGGTGGTTTGATCATGCAATACGAGCCATTGATTCTTCTTGGTATCGCTGCATTTGCCTGTGTGGTTTTCTTCCAGCTTGTGAATTTGCCAGTCGAATTTGACGCCAGTGCCCGTGCCAAGCGTTTGCTGGTTGAGCATCATATTGTTGCCGACCAGGATATGGTCTACGTGAACCGCGTCCTGAATGCAGCAGCCTGGACCTATGTCGCTGCCACGCTCCAAGCGGTGATTACCTTGCTGTATTACATCATACGCTACGCAGGTAGCCGTGATTAAATGGGTTGAGAAGGCTACGTAGTGGGGCCACGGGGTGCGGCATGCTATCTATTGCATGTCGCAAACTTGCACTTCTTCGTCCTTCACTTCTTGCTGAACCCTGGATTCTTGGGCATCAAATCGCTACGATGCAGGGATTATTGAACCCCTGAAAAGTGAGATGAGCAATGGTGCAACGAATATGCAATCATGCGGCCGTTTTGATTCTGGGTGTATTTTTCGGTGTCATCCTGACTGCGGCAGGTATAGGTCTAAGTGGCGATGGGTGGGGCCATCTAGGGCAGGGGGTCCAGGTCGAGGCGACTGCCACGCATGGTGTGGATAATTTTGCGATTGCCACAGGCTTTGTCGATCAGCGTGTCGAAGCACTCTATTTTTTGGACTTTCTAACCGGTGAGTTGCGAGCGGTTACGATCAGTCGTAAAACGGGACAGTTTGACTCATTGTACGAGTACAATGTGCAGGCGGAATTTGGTGACAGAATAAAGAACCCCAAATACTTATTGGTGACGGGCCGAGGTTTATTGCCACGAGGAACTCGCAACACGCAACTGGCCTCCAGTCTGGTTTATGTCGCTGAGGCAACCACGGGGCAAGTCTATGCTTATGCCATGCCTTGGGACCCTACTGCCAATGCATCTGGACAGATGCAGTCAGGCAGGTTTATCCCCATGGGGGGGGGGCGAATGAGGTCTACGGTCATTCGCGATGCAGAGTAATTAGAGAGCCATCTTTGGCAAGGCTGGCGTGGAGCTGAAATACGGAAATGGACAAGACATTGAAGATTCAACTCAATGGCGAATCTCGCGAAATAACAGCAGGTACGACGATAGCCGATTTGCTGTCTGACCTGCAACTCGATGATCGCGCTTTGGCGGTCGAGCGTAATTTGCAATTGGTACCCCGCAGCGAACATGTAGATGCTTTGCTTGCCGAGGGGGATCGGTTGGAAGTGGTAACCCTCGTTGGAGGCGGATAGGTGGATAGCGTTTGATTGCAGGATAGTCCAAAAAATGGCAGCGCTGCTTATGGCTAGGCGGCGCAGTAGGAATTCCTTTTTGAGAAAATTATGGCTACTGACATTTCGACAGATGAGTTTCTAACCGTTGGTACGCACACGTTGCAGAGTCGTTTGATTGTGGGCACGGGCAAGTATGCCGACTACGCATTGATGCAGGAGTCGCTTGCTGCCTCAGGTACGGATTGCATCACCGTTGCCATACGTCGAGAAAGGCTCATAGATTCTGAAGGCAACAATTTGCTCGACTTTATCGATACGGATCGTTACACACTGTTGCCCAACACGGCTGGGTGTTTTAATGCAGAAGATGCGGTACGCGTAGCACGATTGGGTCGCGAAATACTCTTAGGGTTGGAGAACCCTGGTGCTGATTGGGTCAAGCTGGAAGTGCTCAGTGACACCAAAACATTGCTTCCCGATCCCATGGCAACCCTCGTTGCGACTGAGAAACTTGTTGCCGAAGGTTTTCAGGTTTTGTGCTATTCGACCGACGACCCGGTGGTAGCACGTCGGCTCAAAGCGGCAGGTGCTACGAGCGTCATGCCCGCGGGTAGCCCTATTGGGTCCGGGCAGGGTGTGCTCAACCCCAATAACATCCGTATCTGCCTGGAGTATTTGAAAGCAGGGGACCCGGACTATCCAGTCATTGTCGATGCGGGAGTTGGAACGGCAAGCGACGTGACCCAGGCCATGGAATTGGGTGTCGATGGAGTGCTTTTGAATACGGGCATTGCCCATGCCAAAGACCCGCTCAAAATGGCCGTCGCGATGCGTAGGGGAACCGAAGCGGGACGACTGGCTTACCTAGCGGGGCGTATTCCTAAAAAACTATATGCCACAGCGAGCAGCCCTGCAGAAGGCGTGATTACATCAAAACCGCGTTAATGCCTCTGACCCTCATTGGGCAATCGGGTCATTGGGCATGGGACACTAATTATTTCTTCTCCTGCTTCAATTACAGTCTCCGACATTCTTGGATCAGAGGGCTCCATTGCCCGTCGTTTGTCGAATTATGAATTGCGCCCACAGCAGTTGGAGATGGCCGATGCCGTAGCCCGAGCGATTGATGCGAAAAAACATCTGGTCGTCGAAGCAGGTACTGGAGTCGGGAAGAGTTTTGCTTATCTAGTACCAGCAATTCTAGCAGCTACCGAGCCATCGGAGCCCAACAAACCACCCCCTAAGCCGCTGCGCGTGGTCATCTCAACCCATACCATTAGCCTTCAGGAACAACTCATCCAGAAAGACTTGCCACTCCTGAATAGTGTTATACCACGTGAATTTTCAGCCGTGCTGGTGAAGGGGCGCCGCAATTATGTCAGCTTGCGAAGGCTTCATAAAGCACAATCACGTAGCGCTAGTTTGTTCGAAAATCAAGAATCGATTGACCAACTCCGCGACTTGCGTTCTTGGAGCGAACAGACCCAGGATGGTTCGCTGAGTGATTTACCCTACCAACCTTTTTCTCATGTGTGGGATGAAGTGGCTAGCGACCACGGCAATTGCATGGGTAGGCGTTGCCCCACCTACAAACAATGTTTTTATTATCAGGACCGTCGGCGTGTGCAGCATGCACAGGTGATGGTCGTGAATCATGCTTTGTTTTTTAGCGACCTGGCACTTAGGCGCAGTGGAGTTAGTATTCTTCCCGATTACGATGTGGTGGTGCTCGACGAAGCCCACACGATTGAAGCAGTGGCTGCCGATCACATGGGTATTCGGTTCACCAGTGGTCAGGTCGAGTATGTTCTTAGTCGGCTCTACAATGACCGCACCCAAAAGGGCCTGCTTGTGCATCATGAGTTGCACAATCTCCAGCAGCAGGTTGACGGATGCCGTGTGGCTGCAGACGATTTTTTTGCAGATCTGACCGACTGGCGAGATGCCAAGGCCCCAAGCAATGGCAGGGTGGAACAGCCTCTCGAAGTGACAAATCGCTTGAGTGACGAATTGCAGGCATTGGCTCGCGAGATTCGCCGAGCCGGAGACACACAGAGTGAAGAGACCGAGCGGCAAGATTTTATTGCTTCGCATGATCGCCTTGTTACCCTGGCTGGCGAACTTAAGACCTGGCATCAACAACAGATTGACTCGGCCGTCTATTGGCTCGATGCCTACAAGACACGTCGCGGCTTGCCGCGGTTGACTCTCTCGGCAGCTCCTATTGATGTGGGACCCGCACTTCGAGAGCAACTTTTTAATGAGGTGCCGACCGCTATTCTCACGAGTGCTACACTTGCAATTGGTTCAGAAGATTCCTTCGATTTTTTTTGCGACCGTGTTGGATTGGCGAAATGCCAGGCCCATCGACTTGATAGTCCATTCGACTATCGGCAACAGGCCGAGCTGGTAACCATGCGTGGCATGCCTGATCCAGTTGGTCAGAGAGACGATTATGAAAAAGCCTGCCTGGAAATGATCGAGCACCTCGTTCGCGAAACGGATGGTCACGCATTTGTACTCTTTACAAGCTATGAGATGATGCGCCGTGTGGGCACGAGATTATTGCCCTGGTTACGAGCCAATAATCTCAACTTGCTGAATCAGGCCGATGGAACTCCTCGGACCCAGATGATTGAGTTATTTAAAAAGGATCCGCGAGCAGTCCTCTTAGGAACCGATAGTTTCTGGCAGGGTGTTGATGTGCCAGGTGAAGCTTTGCAATTGGTGATTATCACCAAGCTTCCTTTCAGTGTTCCTGATCGGCCTCTCCTGGAGGCCCGTCTGGAAGCAATCCGTGCTGCGGGGGGGCAGCCCTTTCGAGACTACCAGCTGCCAGAAGCGGTCATTAAACTCAAGCAGGGATTTGGCCGACTGATTCGTAGTCATAAGGATACAGGCCGGGTGGTGATACTCGACCCGCGGATCAGGACCAAGTCGTATGGGCGCACGTTTCTTGAATCCTTGCCTGATTGCCGCCAGAGAGAGATCAATTATGCTGCATTCTCGGGCAAATAAGCAGAGAAAGCCGCTAATTTACTAAATGCAAATACTAACTTTTTTTATCCTGATACCCGTTGGTTGCCAGAATGGCCAAGTCACAACAATTGGTAAAATTGGCAGGGCTAGCGATTTCCGCGGAATGGCGTTGAGGCAACCGTCGAAGCATTTGCGGAGATACATACTTTATAAATCACAGTATTTAGAACTTGTTGGGGAACCTGCTTTTGTCGGGTTTCTGTTTCCAGCGTTTCTTCGCAGTTTTCTCAGTAAGCACATCCCTATGGGCCACGAGTAATTTGGTTCTTGTCCATAGTTATGTTGAGAACCAGATCATTATCAGCGGGGTCTCTAGCGTGCTTCTCTAGATTGCTTTTATCTGCTTCGGATTGCCTTTTACCCGGATGATACGCTGATTTTCCGCCTCTGCAGGCTGATTTGGGGCCGCATGGTGCGTTTCTCTTTTCATCAATGTTCCACCAGCGATATCTCCACTTGCTTTAATACGCTCATCTCTACCGCTGTGCTGATAAAATACCTGAGAAGTTCTTTCAGAATGTCCAATCCAAGACGCAACATCTGCTTGGGAATATCCTGCTGCCTGTGTTTTAACGGCTCTTTTTACATAGTTAAGATAGAGTTCTTTCAAGCTTATTCGTTCGATACGCGAGCTTAATAATCCCTTGTCCTTGAATTCATCAAGATACTTTTTATCAAGCTTATTTAGCTTTGTTTGTAGGTCGTCCTGACCTGTCCTTCTTCGGTTTCGTCCTGTCGCCCTGATTATGACTCAGAACGTGGACTCGTGGTCAATATGCATTTACATCCAAATCGACTCCATGGGAGAATCACTATGTTGAGTATTCATAGACTCTTAGTATCCCAAGTAGCTTCATTGCTGTTGCTGGGTTCTTAGGCTTCGGCCCAAGGAGCGGCTACTTCGTCCTCGACCGTTCATGTTCTCGATTCCAGCACAAACATTGTCTGGCTTGGCGGAACGCATGATACGATCAATGGTCCCGCACCAATTCCGATCGACTTGGATATAAGTGGCGGTCCTTGGAAAAAATCAATAAATACCGATCTGATTGCTGGTTTTGGTGGTGGGATTATCGAGATGAGAGAAACCATCCAGAACGTTGATGCGGAGCCTTGGACAGACTGGCGCGAAGAGATTCTCAACGTAGGCATTCATTTTGGTGTATGGGATAGGTATGTCTGCAATGCGCATCAACGGATCTCCTATTACCTTCAATGATACAGGGCTGGGATCTCAGATGCTCGATCTCGATTCATTTTCGCAACCCGTTTTACCAGGCGACATTTTGGGGAATTGACAAACGGATTAATTTTTTGGCGTCAGTATTTATCGGTCCAAACATGCTCATTCAGCAAGTGCTTGAGTATCCCACAACCATTCCTGAGCCAACGTCATGGCTACTCACGGTGGTAGGGCTTGCCGTATATGGGATGAAACGGCGCTAGGCAGGCATCGAATTAATTCTACGAGGACCCGAAATTTAGCTGCCAGTTGACCGCCTCTCGGGCCCTACTTAAACTGAATAGATTAGGGAGTTTCCGGCGATTGCTGGGTCTCTTGTCCGCTAGTTTTGATTTTGCGTTTTCGGCCCTCCTTCGTCTATGCTTGCCAAACGAGTTATCCCCTGTCTCGACGTCGACCATGGTCGTGTGGTGAAAGGAACCAATTTTGTTAATTTGAGGGACGCGGGCGATCCGGTGGAAGTGGCTTCTCGTTACGAGCGTGAGGGAGCTGACGAACTTGTCTTTTTGGATATATGCGCCAGCCACGAAGGACGAGACATCATGCTCGAAGTGGTGCGCCGAACTGCCGAGCAGGTATTTATGCCCCTCACCGTGGGTGGGGGTATTCGGACCCTGGAAGACATCCGCCAATTACTTTTAGCCGGCTGTGATAAGGTTTCTATCAATTCCACAGCCGTACGCGATCCCGAATTCGTGCGCGCTGCTGCTCTGCGATTTGGTAGCCAATGTATTGTGGTGAATATTGACCCCAAGCGGGTTCAGCACGATGGTCAGGAATTGTGGGAAGTCCATATCAATGGTGGACGCATAGGTACAGGTCTCGAAGCTGTTGCCTGGGCTCGACAGGTGCAGGAACTTGGAGCGGGTGAAATTGTGCTCACCAGCATGGACGCAGACGGGACCAAAGATGGTTATGATATAGAGATCACCTCTGCTGTAAGCGAAGCGGTTACCGTACCCGTCGTTGCTAGTGGTGGTGCCGGTTGCCCACGGCATCTGGCTGAAGCGGTCACGCAGGGCAAAGCGAGTGCAGCGCTGGCTGCCAGCATTTTTCATTTTGGTGAGTACACGATTCAAGAGACCAAGAGAATTATGGCAGAGTTTGGTGTGCCAGTAAGATTGGCAGCTTAGAAATTTATTCAAGCCATTAAGTTTATTAACCCATTCGCTGGAGCAATCATCATGAGTAAAGCTTCCAATTCAGGCGTCAGCGAATCTGATTACGATAGTTTTGTTGCGCGCCATCAGGAGTTAGAAGTCAACAAGCTATTCCGTGCTTGCGTGAAGCTCGAGGCGAGCGATTTGCACCTCAAGGTAGGGAGGCCACCTATGGTGCGTGTTGATGGATCGCTCCGGCCCATGAACCGTGAGCCAATTGACGATGAAGAAATGGTGCGATTATGTTTCCCACTCATGAATGAGCGAAGTCGTAAAATATTTGACAAAGATGGCGGTGCGGACTTTGCTCACATGCTTGAAGTCGATGGCACCAATTGGCGTTTTCGAGTGAATCTACTACAGCAGTTAGGGCACATCGGGATGGTTTCTCGTCGTGTGAGCAGTTGGATTCCAGACTTTGAGGGCCTCAATTTGCCTCCGTCGATTGAACGACTTTGTACGTACGACCAGGGAATGGTTTTGCTGGCTGGAGTGACCGGTTCGGGCAAGAGTACGACAATCGCTTCGATGCTCAATTGGATCAACGCCAATTATCGCAAACACATTCTTACCCTGGAAGATCCCATTGAGTTTGTGTTTAGTGAGCAGAAGTGTCTCATCAATCAACGAGAAATTGGTTTGGACGTGGTGGATTTCGAAGTTGGCATGAAGCATGCGGTGCGCGAGGACCCCGATGTTATGCTCGTGGGCGAAATGCGTGACAAAGAGACCTTCATGACGGCCATTCATGCCGCCGAGACTGGGCACTTGGTGTTTGGTACAATCCATGCCAGCACGGCTGCGTCGACGATTGGACGTATTCTAGATTTGTTTCCCCAGGAAATGCACAGCGCGTTACGCAGTGCTATTGGAATGAACATGAAGGGTATCATCGCCCAAAAACTTCTTAAATCAATCAAGCCAGATGTGGGACGAGTCCCTACTTGTGAGATCATGACTTTTACGCCCACAGTGCGCAAATTAATTCTAGAGGAAGAAGATCACCGCTTACCCGATGCCATTCGTGTTGGTGCTGAAGATGGCATGCAGGATTTTACACAGAGCCTTAAAAAACTTGTCGACGATGAGTTAATCGATCGTACAGTCGCTCTGGAAGTAGCGCCCAACCGCGAGGCTCTTAAAATGGCACTTAAGGGAATTGATGTTTCGCAAGGCGGTATTATCTAATGCTTCGCATGTTAGGATTCCGTTTTTTCTTCTGGTGCACCGCTGTATTGTTGCTATCCCAATTGGCGGAATCACCTTGGCAACAATTGGCCCATGCGCAGATTAGTTTGGCGGAACAACAAGGTGTCGCGGCAGCGCAAGGTGAATTGGCGGGCAATCGCTTGCAAGGCAAAGGCGGAAAGGAAGCACAAGGAGATGCTCAGAACGAGTCGGGTCAGAAAACGAACCGAACGACCCAGATCGCAAATAAACAGCCAACGAGCAGCTTTAATAAAATCCCCTTCGACTTTTTACTATTATCGAAATTAATTCTGTTGGCGGTGATGATCCTGATTTGGGTCAAAGCGGGTGAATGGATTAATCAGGACACACAAATTTTTAAGCTGGGTTGGTACAAGTGGAGCCTAATCATATTTTTTCCTTTTGCAGTAGTTTCTCTGCTTCTCTTTTTTTTTGCCAATCGCGCTGCTCATTCGATTTGTAGTTATGCTCGTTGTTTTTCTAGCAACTTGGGTACCTTATGTCCTCGTGCATAACAAGAACGTGCAGCCTCACCAAACCGTTTTGACAGGACCATGGTGGCGCCATGCTTTTGCCAGTGTGGCAGGCAAGCTAGGTATTCAAGTTGATTCAGAGCGAAAGGCTGAGTACGAAAAAGGCGCCGATGTCGAACTCTTGGCAATGGGAGCAGAAGATGCAAATACGGACAACGCCAATTTACTAGCGGCGCGCAATTCACCAGGCTATCTGCTCGTCAAAGACGTGATCGTCGAAATGGTCAATCGCTGGTGTGAAAAGGCAATGTTCGATTTTACGCAGCAGGCGGTGAATGTTCGTTACGAAATTGATGGAGTTTGGCACAATGGCGAGGCCACAGAGCGTGAGTCGGGGGATGTGATGCTGGCTGTCATGAAGACACTGGCTAATCTTAATGTTAAGGATCGCCGCAATAAACAGATGGGGAAATTTGGCGCTATCTACGAAGAAAAGTCATTTCTTTGCTCAATAACGACGCAAGGGGTTTCGACTGGTGAGCGGGTGGTTTTGTCCCGGACTGTTGAAAAGCGGAGTTTTTCAGGATACGGCGATCTTGGTATGCGTGAAGGAATTCAGGAACAATGGTCTGAACTCATGGCTTCGGATCAGGGCTTGGTGGTTCTATCCACATTACCCGCAGGAGGGTTGACGACGATAACAGACGTATCTCTCAATGAAACGGATCGGCTGATGCGTGATTTTGTGGCGATTGAAGACGTCAATCACCCTGAGAGTGAGATCCAAAATATCAATGTCCATACTTACGACTCGTCTGCAGGTGAATCTCCGGTCACGATACTTCCTAAAGTGATTCGTAATTACCCGAATGCCTATGTTTGCCGCGATTTTGTTGATGTTGAATCAGCAAAGCTTTTTCTGAACGAAATTCGTGACGAACGATTTGTGGTAACAACAATTCATGCGCGTGAGGCAGCCGAAGCGCTACTGCGGATTCTGCAGAAAAAAGTACCCGTCAAGGATTTTGCTGCCACGATCAAGGCTGTTCTTTACCAAAGAATGGTTCGATTGCTTTGTTCGGATTGCAAGCAGGCTTACACACCACCAGCGGAAGTTTTACGCAAATTAGGCATTCCACCCGGAAAAATAGACCAGCTCTTTCGGCCGCCCAAGCCAGAAGAAATTGAAAAACCTTGTAAGAATTGCCTGGGTATAGGCTACCGCGGTCGCACGGGCATCTTCGAATTGTTAACAATCGATAATTCTCTGCGAGAAGTTCTCGTGAAGAAGCCCAAGTTGGAGCTCTTGAAAAAGGCAGCTCGATCTTCTCGGCAAAGATCGCTTCAGGAAGAGGGAATATTGCTGGTTGCCAAAGGACAAACTTCGTTACCAGAATTAATACGAGTATTGAAATAAATCGTGAATCGAAAAAAGATTATCATGATCCGCGAAGATTTAGTATTTATGTTCCAACCCTTCACACGAATTGTTGCGATCTAGCATGTCATTATTACTAGTTTTATTGGGCGCTGTTCTTTTTGCAGGAATTGCAATGATGATCAATGAAGGGTTGTGGAGCAATACCATTACTTTGCTGTTGATCATGGTTGCTTCGCTGATAGCAATTCTCGGTGGCGTCCCCGTGGGTAATTGGGGACTGGAGCAACTTCAAAAAGACGCATCTTTTACCTGGTATTTTCTTTTTGCCGGTATTTGGATTGTGTTTTTCTTCACTTTAGCGATCATGCGAGTTCTGACGGACAAGATTTCTCGGACACGCATGAGATTCTTGCCTGTAATTGATGCGATTGCTGGTCCCTTGATGGGGATTTTTGTTGCCATTCTGTTTACCAGCTTTGCAGCTTTTACCCTGCGGCTTCCGATTGGTTCTGGAGTATGGGAAAAGAAAGACATCACCCCAACCCAAGGTAAGGTTTACNGCTATGCACGAGCCCCCTATGCGAATCTTTTCTATGGGTTAACTAAAGCGGAGAATTCTAAGTGGGCTGACAATAAGTTGGGTGACCTTTAAGGACCNGTTGACATTTTTTCTACTCAAGGTTCTTTGATTTTTTAGAAGTAGATTAAAACATGGATGAATCAGCCACTTCGATAGAATCAGATTATTCGGCTGACGAGCTGGGGCAATACCGGTCTCTGGAAACGCTCACCATTCTGGCATTNGCACTGGGTTTACTTTCGCCGTTAGTATTGATTTCGCCTTTGTTGGTGTTTGTTCCTTTCGCTGCAGCGGGAGCTGGATGCTTGAGTTTACTTAAAATCCGTGCAGCGGAAGGCAACTTGACGGGCTCAAGATTTGCCTACTGCGGTGTCGCTTTGGCAATTATTTTTGGTGTAGCCACATTGGCTCGAGCTCAAATAACACACGTTTTTTATCAGCAACAGATTCACGCAGTCGTAGAGCCCTGGCTTGAAAATGTATGCCAGGCTCGCTATGGGGAGGCACTCAATCTCATGTCGCCTCCTGCTGTGACAAAACTTCGTGCACAGGCTTCTGCTCTAAGCGAGGTGATGTTTTTTCAAAAGCGGCTCACAGCTCAAGAACTAGCCCTGGACATATCCTTGAGATTGCTGACAGNGATGGCTGAGTCAAAAAAAATCCCAGCAGTGGTTGTTGTGNATTTTGAGCAGATGGATAGCCAAGTCACCGATTATTCAGACGGTAAACGCGCTGATTGCATTTATGAAATTGCGAACAACCGTGGAGAAAAAATACGGATGGCAATCAAGCTGGTCCGACTTTCCAACGCATCGCAGGCTCCTCACTGGCGTATTGATCAATGGCAGTTGGTACAAGATTAGGCTGGATTTGGGTTGTTATTACCCACATTTGTCATTCCGACTGAGCGCAGCGACTGAAGGATCTGGCCCGCAGCTGAGTGAGGCATGCTATCTCTTAAGCCATGGTCCCATTTTGTGTCCGCAGGAGTGCTTATGCTCGCCAAATTTACTACACGAACTCTACTNGAAACCAGATCCTTATCCTTCAGTCGCTGCGCTCCTTCAGGATGACATGTATTTGTGGGTAAGGACAAGGGGTAGGGGAGGGAGCAACTGAGGCCGCCGAGCCGNGGCGAGGAAAAGGGCCGAGGGCGGTAGTGTTTCCTGCTGCCGCTTTGAGCTTGCACGCAGCCGTGTTTTACTACCGTCCTGCTCATCCTACAACTGTCGGTCAACATATCCCCCTCCCCCCCCTATATCTATTGAATTGGGGCCTCCCTGAAAGGGAGGGGGGATGCAGCACCATTGTCCGTCTTGCCAAAAAAGTCCTTAGTTTGTCTCGCTACGGAGTAGATGAAATATTCGTGCTTACAACCAGCATCAAACGGTGTAATCGGAACAGCTTGCCAAATTCGCTNGTTTTGAGAANNTTTTTCCGGTCTTTTGTGGTTTGTGTNCTCCATNCTAAGTTCTGATGCAGTCGATACACACAGCATGGCGGTTAGAGAAGAACTGCAATCCGTGGGGTCCCAGTGTGAACCCGTCCTTGGGGGCTGAGGATTGCTTATTTAACCTTGCTTTTGCTGGTTTCTGGTTGGAACTGGAGTATACAGCAAAGCGGAAAAGAAGGAGCTTAAAGGTGAATCTTAAATCTTGGACAGCTGGAATCGCTGTGCTCACTCTTGCTGCAACCCCCGTGTTTGCTCAAGATTTGGGGCAGTGGTCTTACGATCAACAATTTACACCAGTCGGCTGCGACAGCTGTTGCGATGATAGCTGCTGCGGCGATGACAGCTGTTGCGATGACAGCTGCTGCGGCGATGATTGCTGCGGATGTGGCTCTGGAGTTGGTGGTGGTGGACTCTTGAGTGGAATGGGTGGGGGCCGTATCGAAGGCTTTACGCTAGCAGGCGCATTGGGCATTGATGCTTGGGACATTGGTGGTTGGACTCAATTTGGATGGACCGATGATAATGTACCACAATCCTCTGCTCGTGGTGATGCGTTGGCCTTTCTTGACTCGCCAGATCGCTTCAACCTGCATCAGCAGTACTTCTATATTGGCAAAGAAGCAGATGGGTCTTGTGGCTTNGACCTTGGTTTTCGTGCTGACTTTGTCTACGGTGTAGACGCTCAGAAAACACAGGCGTTCGGTAACCCCGCCAATTCTTTTGACTTCGGCTGGAACAATGGCACTTACGGTTGGGCCATTCCTCAGTTGTATGCTGAAATTGCCATGAACGACGTTAGCGTAAAAATTGGTCATTTTTATACTCTGATAGGCTATGAANNNGTTACCNCACCGGACAACTTCTTCTTCAGCCATGCCNTGACCATGTTCAATAGCGAACCGTTTACACACACGGGTGTATTGGGTACGTACTCTGGTTNCGAAAACTTGACCCTCTATGGTGGTTGGACCCTTGGTTGGGATACCGGCTTCGATAACATCAACAGTGGCAACAGCTTCCTCGGTGGCTTCTCGGCAAGCATGAGCGACGATGTTACGCTGACCTATATGAGCACGTACGGTAACTTTGGTGCCCGTGATGGTGGTAACAACGATAGCTACTCGCAGAGTATTGTTTTAGATGTATCACTCACAGATAATCTCAACTATGTTATCCAAAGTGATTGGGTTGCGATTGACGCGGGGGGTGACCAGTTTGTCACGGATCGTCCTATCATTACCGCCAATGACCAAGTTGGCATTAACCAGTACCTGTTCTATCAATGGAACGACATTCTCAGCTTTGGTACTCGTATGGAGTGGTGGAAGAGTGACGGCCAATCCAATTACGCGTACACTACGGGCGTCAATGTCAAGTTGCTCGACAACCTGGTACTTCGACCCGAAGTTCGCCAAGATTGGACACCTGGTGCAGGAGGCACATTTGGCAACACCAGTCGTAGCAATATGGCTTGTGACATGGTGCTTACCTACTAGTCTTTAGTAGTTAGAATCACCCGATAGTTTTATTTTTCCTTCATCGGGGGCCAGCCTTTTCAGGTTGGCCCCCGTTTTTTTTTGAGACGTCTTGGTTTACTGCAAAGTCGAGACGCCCGGCAGTGCGAAATGTGTGAATTCAACATGGATTTTATCTGAAATAACGACTCCAGGCTAAAAAAGAAGCTTTGTGGCGGAGTTTTTACTGAGGATGTCCAATCGGCGACTTGTCAGAACGGTCCAGTAGCTGGATAATGCGGGATTCTACCGATCCCGCCGCGACGGAGCCTAAGGATGCAGGACAAGCTGATAGGCACAGCCTTAACATTCGATGATGTGCTGATCGAACCCCGCCACAGCACCATTGTGCCTGACGAAGTCCATGTCGCGACTCGATTGACCCAGCAGATCGCAATGAATTTGCCGGTCTTAAGTTCCCCCATGGATACCGTTACCGAAAGCGGTATGGCCATCGCACTCGCACAAGAGGGAGGGTTGGGTGTCATTCATAAAAACATGTCGATCGAATCCCAAACAGAAGAGGTCGATAAGGTAAAGCGCTCAGCAAATGGCATTATTGTTGATCCAGTAACCTTGCCCCCGACTGCTAGCGTTGCTAGTGCCCGACAAACGATGGACGAATCTCAAGTATCTGGTATCCCAATCACGGATGAGGGTCGTCTCGTTGGTATTCTGACGCGCCGCGATTTGCGGTTTCTCGAAGATAACAATCTCCCAATTGCTGAGGTGATGACCCGCGAACCGCTCGTTACAGCTACGGGGACTGTAACGCTTGCGGAAGCTGAAAAGATTTTAATGGCAAAAAAGGTCGAGAAACTTTTGCTGGTTGACGAAGATTACAGACTGACAGGCCTGATTACCATCAAAGACATCGATATGATGCGACGATTCCCACAGGCCTCGAAAGACAGGCAGGGAAGACTCCGTGTGGGTGCTGCAATTGGCGTTTTTGATTATCAGCGGGCAGAGAGTCTTATCGAGAAGGATGTTGATTTTNTAGTTGTCGATAGTGCTCACGGGCNCTCGTCGAATGTTATCGAAACGGTCAAAGGATTAAAAAAGAACGGCACGATCGACGTCATTGCCGGCAATGTGGCAACAGCCGAAGGATGTCAGGATTTAATTCGCGCAGGGGTTGATGCTGTTAAAGTTGGGATCGGACCTGGATCAATATGCACAACGCGGGTGATCTCTGGTATTGGTGTTCCTCAAATAACAGCGATTTACAACGTCGCGCAAGCGGCAGCGGGGAGTGACACAACAGTTATTGCCGATGGTGGCATACGTTACTCAGGAGATATTACCAAAGCAATTGCGGCAGGGGCCCATGTGGTCATGCTCGGTGGCTTATTAGCCGGACTCGATGAAAGTCCTGGTGAACGCGTGTTGTTCCAGGGACGGACCTACAAAGCGTATCGCGGAATGGGTTCGCTGGGAGCTATGGTTCATGGCTCCAGTGAACGATATCGACAATCAAAGGAGAGCGCCGGTAACGGCAAACTTGTTCCTGAAGGAGTAGAAGGCCGTGTGCCCTACAAGGGATCACTCAGTCCATTCCTTTATCAACTGGTGGGCGGTTTGCGAGCCGGTATGGGATATTGTGGCACCAAGACTATCGAGGAGCTGCGCACGGAGGCGCGATTTATCCAAGTCTCGCCGGCAAGTGTGCGGGAGAATCATCCGCATGACATCGCCATTACACAAGAAGCACCAAATTACACGGCGGAGTACTCGGCGTCAGATAAATAATGCTCTAACGCATTTTTTGCGTCGTAGGTTGCCGTTTTCTACTCAGGCATTGTTTTGTCTTCTGGGACTCGTTGGTGTTGTTTCCGGATGGGTGTCTTGTTCCTCCATCGACGCAGGTGAGTTGAAGTGGAGGCGCCAGTCCAACGCGGCTTCAAGAAAAGTCCAGGTGGCGCACAACTCTCATATCAATGAGCCGAGCATTGGGGGCGATCTGAGTAAAAGGGGCATACGGCGAGATGCCAATGTGGTGGCTGCCACCTGGGATGAGGAAGATGCTCGTGATGCCCAGGCTCTTTCTGAGACCGAAGGGGATGCGGAACAGGATCTAATAGCGAATGGCCCTGAAATGTTGGAACTCTTTTCGGAAGATCGCCTGGCCCAACTTCCTGAGAACGATCCTTTTGATGAACCGGTGGAAGAAGATGTGGCAGAAACAGAGACAGAAGAAATAGAGCCTGAGATTAACGACATTGAAGAATCGATTGAAGAAGAAATGGAACGTCGTCAGACCGAACAAGATATTTTTAGTGACGATGTCGAAAAAGAATTATTCGGAGAAGACCCGTTGGAAGGACTTGATAAAGAAGACCCCTTCAATGAGGAAGATTGGCTGAACGACGCGATTGAAAAAACAGAAGAACGCTTACAAAACGGGCCAGGTTTTAGAGAGGGGTCTGCTTTTGAGCCGGTAGTCGAGAATGAAAAGATCCTCCGCGAGCAATTGGCACGCGAGCGAGAAGAAAATGACAAAAATTGTGCCGAAGAAATAGCTAGAATTCGTGAGAGTGGAATTGAGGCAATCGATATCAGTATCCGTGTCGAAGGCAACCCGGGGGAAGATTTTCCTTATGAATGTGCCTTGGGAAATGAAAAACATCAGCCACGCGACTGGCCGCTGATTACTTATAACTGGAAAGCCTCGGCACTCTGCCACAAGCCACTTTACTTTGAGCAAGTACGCCTAGAACGTTATGGCCACAGTTGGGGCCCCCTGGTCCAGCCAATTATGTCCGGTGTTCATTTCTTCGGATCGGTACCCGTGTTGCCCTACAAGATGGGAGTGCGTACGCCGTGTGAATGTGTTTACTCGCTCGGATATTATCGACCAGGTAATTGTGCTCCTTATATGATAGAACCTGTTCCCCTCAGTCTCCGAGGCGCCTTATTCCAAACGGGTGCAGCGACGGGTATTTCGTTTACAATACCGTAGGCGAATTGCAGGATTTCGATTTTTTTAGCAGTACGGAATACGGGATACTGCTAAGCTGGACTGCATGGGCGAAATCTTTTTAACTCGCGAGCAATCACGGGCCGTCGACCAGATTGCCATGAACCGTTATGGAATTCCCGGCATTGTGCTGATGGAAAATGCGGGTCGTGGTGTGGTCGAAGTCCTGCTTGAGATGGACCCCAAGCTGGCGGGTCACTCCACGGACAAAGTCACAGCGACACCAGTAACCATTGTGTGTGGTAAGGGCAATAATGCGGGTGACGGTTTTGTGATCGCCCGACATTTACAAATCCATCGAGTGCCATCCCAGGTTATCTTGCTGGCGTCCCCCTGCCTTTTCCAAGGGGATGCTCAGTTGAATTACCAAATCCTCTGCCATACGGATGTTCCAATTGTGGATTTGTCCGGAACGACGGAACTTCTTTCGGATCTCAATAAGGTTGCCGCGGGAACTACCTGGCTCATAGATGCCATGTTAGGCACCGGCGCCCAGGGGAACCCGCGCGAGCCTTTTCGTACGGCAATTTCCTGGTGCAATAACTACCCCGCGCGATGTCTGGCAGTGGATGTCCCGAGTGGACTCGATTGCAATTCGGGGGAACCAGCAGCTGAATCGTTACAAGCCGACATCACTTGTACGTTTGTGGCGGCCAAATCGGGCTTTGCAAAGCCGACTGCGGCCAGGTTCTTGGGGGACTTGCGTGTGGTCTCCATTGGTATTCCGCCGCAGATTATAATCGCAGCACACAGTGCTTAGATCTACGCTTTGCCTTGGCCATACTCTACTCCCCCCGGATCCGCCAGAATTCGGTGCAGCGGAGCAATTGGACTGTATCAGACAGTGTTGTGCTGGATAGATATCGCTAAAATGGACTTATGGATCCTTCGGCCCCCACAACATCCCAGCACACTCCCAGCTCTGCTCGAGAAATCCTGATGAGCCTGGCAGAAAATATCCCTGGTGTGGGGCGCCGCTGGAGTACGTTGCTCACACGTCTCCATCTCCGCACTGTTAGCGATTTACTCTTCAATTTTCCACGCGACTATCTTGATCTGTCCGATGAGCGACTCATAGCAGATCTGGAAGACGATTGCCTGCAAAGCGTGCGAGGATCCGTGGTTGAGGTGAACAGTATCAGCAGTGGTTTTGGCAAAACGCGATTTTCGCTATTGCTACAAGACAGTAGTGGGCATCTCCGAGCAAATTGGTTCAATCAACCTTTTATGAGTAAAAAATTCAAGGAAGGACAGCACTTATTACTCACGGCAAAGCCAAAACGCCGCGGTTTGGTGTGGGAAATGTCGCATCCACAAATCACCTGGTTGGCAGAAGAAGAAGCAATGGCAAGTGGGAAACTGCTGTTACCTGTCTATTCATTGACCGAAGGCCTGTCC
>PATG01000102.1 GCA_002713555.1 Planctomycetaceae bacterium | reverse complement strand
AGCCAAGAGGCCGTTGAAGTCATGAAAGNACGCGGGCTGGACCTATCGAAGCATGAGTCGCAGCCGCTCACCGACAAACTTGCCAAACACGCAGACATCATNTTAACCCTGACAAATGGCCATCTCCATGCCTTGAAAAGACGTTGGCCCGATTGNTCCCANCGCACCTATACTTTGCGGAGTGATGGTGGCGACATCAACGACCCTATCGGCGGAACCATTGGGTTGTACAGGGAGTGTGCTGAACAAATCACCAACGCACTGAAAGANCGCGTGGCCGATATAGATTTTTCACAAACAACCTAAATTAATTCGTTCGAAAGGACAATCATCATGCGAATTGCCATTGGCAGTGACCATCGTGGTTATGATCTCAAAGAAAAACTGACGGGGATCCTCCGATCAAAAGGGCACGATGTGTCTGACGAGGGACCTGCGTTGACTGAAGCGGTTGACTATCCAGACTTTGCTNCACTGGTAAGCCAAAAAGTCAGTGATGGCACGACTGAAAGAGGAATCTTAATTTGTGGTACTGGGATTGGAATGGCCATTACAGCCAATAAATATCCAGGGGTGAGAGCCGCTCCCATTACCGATGAGGTCACGGCAGAAATCAGCCGCCGTCACAATGACCTGAACGTCTTGTGTTTATCAGCAGACATGCTTAGCCCAAGTTCAGTGGAACGCATGGTAGAAATATGGGTCGACACAGAATTTGAGGCTGGACGTCATCAGCGCCGGGTAGAAAAGATTCGCGAAATCGAAACCAAGCTGAGCGATTGATGGCAGTGCGCTNGTTAGAGTTGGATAAGCTCTGCGTTGTTAAGATTCACATTGCAAAGNTCTAAGTCGATAAGTTCGGTGTCGATAAGTTCGTTGTCGTCATGTTCAATTTCGTTCAACTCAGCCGTACTCTGCAAGGACTCAACCTNNTGNACTCTCAAGAACCTGCGATCACCATGCGGGTGCCATCCGGCAGGATTCGTATGTACTCCTGTGAAGGTGGANCCGTTGTGTTATTAATCTCCAGCCAGGTACTGGAAATCTGGTGCATCGGACGCGTTCCGNTGCCTGCTTCTACGGTTCGGGCAAGTTCTAAAATGCGTTATAACCTAGTTTTCTAGCATCCTGGCAGACGGATGTCATCCTGGGGTAAACATAATCCCTGGCAAACGATCGTCGAAACCAACTACGGATAGATCTCGTAGTATTTCCATTNCCATGTTCAGAGATTCATTAATCAGTCCTACTGCCACCGGGGGATCAGTCACAAAGANAGCCGTGGGTGGCTTGGGAAGACTCATCAGATTGCGTAGTAACTGTGCTCCATCAGGTCTGTGAGCTGAAACACGAAAAATCAGACCCGGATCCAGTGATAAGCCAGCGCCTTCTAAGGCTTCTGTATATGCCGAAAAACGGTCCCCATGGTCTCCGTCCTGATGTTCATTGAAGGCAAATGCGATTCTTTCGTACCCCAGCGTAATCAGGTGATCCATTGCTTGAGCACTGGATTTCGTCGAATCCGCATAGACGAGAGCCAGAAAGGAGGTGGTTCTACGTGACACATGCGGCACGTATCCACATGTATTTACCGCCTCCAGGACCTTGGCCCGTACTTCGTCTATTACCGCTGGACTATTGTTAATGACTCGAGAAACGGTGGCTATCGATACGCCAGNNTTCTCTATTAGAAAGAAACATATAGGATGGTGCCGAAGGCTCATCGTTTCGCGTGTTTTGATTTCCCGCGTAATGGTGGGCCGGCNCTGGCCTCTNGCCCACCCCGCAACTCATGAGAATGTTCAAAGCGTTAATGCNATCTCCCCCCGTAAGGGTTCATTTTGGGAGGGGTGCTTGCACAAACGTTTCGACTTGATCCATTGCCACTTAGCGTGGATCGCCAAGTACTTTNAGAATGGACTGCCGTAATTGACGAGATTTTACAGGCATCTGCAGCACAGTGCGGTNTTCATTCGTCCTTGCCGATGAACGCCACACCTCTTGCTGATCTCCCAGCAANAGAACAGCAGGAACTGCTTTTGTTGCCGATTCTTCGCCCAAGCGATTAAATGCTTCGACCGCATTAGCCCCNAGGTGNCNGGAACTCACCAGCAATACGTCAGCCGTCTTATTATTTTCGTAGAAACGATGGAATAGTCTTTCAGGATCACTCGTCACCAAGACACGATAACCTCGTTTCTTGAATAGATCCCGAAAAAGATCCTGCATCTTCGTATCCGATTCAACAACCATAAGTCGTCGAGGATTTCCGGAATCGTCGTGACCTTCCATGGGGCCCGACTCAGTAGGTGTTATCGAATGATCGATACTTTGTTCTTTGACACGCTTAAAAGCCAGCTTGAGATCCGCCAGCATTTCACCGGGCGACTGGTATCGTTTGTCCGGATTGAACTCCAGCGATTTGTTGACCACACGTACTATTGGAAAGGGTATTTCAGGAGCGATATTTGCGATCGGGGCTATGTCCCTGAATCTTGACTTATTGAGTCGTTGAGCGCGATCACGCGTTTCACTCATGGGAGGTTTGCCACTAAGCAGTTGATAGAAGATACAGCCAGAGAAAAAGATATCACTTCGATTGTCGCCTTTGCGTGCATTGGANGAACGCTCTAGTCCGGCGTAATCAATGGCGCGTTGATTGCCCGTATCACCGATATCTTCATTATCGTTGCCACCTAAACCAGCAAGTCCGAAATCAACCAGCTTGGCATCACCGTCACTCGAAAGAATGACATTGGACATCTTGAGATCGCGATGGGTCACACCTTTTTGAAAGGCATAATTCAACCCTGAAACCATATCGGCAGTAATTCTTGTTGCTTCGAGAGGTTCGAATTTACCACGCACTTTGAAGAAATCACGTAAGTTGTGTCCTTCGACAAAATCCATTACAAGAAAATGGATTTTCCCTTTGGAATAAACTTCATGAATGGCAACTATATTGGGATGCTTAAGATCCATCCCCAATTCACCCTCGCGGCGAAACAGTTCCGCTTCATCGGGGATCTCACTCTTGCTTTTTCTCAATACCTTGAGAGCAAACAACTCATTGGTTTCACGGTGAGTAGCCCTGTAAACACGTGCAAAGGTACCGGCTCCTACCAGGTAGAGTACTTTGTACTTTCCATAGATAAACCCCGTGCGGAAACCCTGCAACAGTCGTTCAATCTGGAAATTCGTAAGTAGACCGCGACGTACTAGCAGCTGTTTTAGCTGCTCACATTCTACATTGTGCGTTCCNAGTTCTCCCCAAATGGAGCGCAAATCCGTCTCTTTGACAATGTTGACATCCAGCGCCCTTTGAGCCAATTCTTCGGCGGTAAAATCCTTGGCCATAATGCTCGATTGCCTACTAGTCAAAACCCTGGATTCAAAAACCCTGGGGAAAGCGTATTCCAGGGGGCATTTTTAATAGNAGACCCCGTCACATTTAATCTTGTTAATAGGCCCCCAGAATTCTGAGACCAACTTTAGCTTTCATGTTCTTCTAATTTGAGGCGATACTCATCACGCTCACGACGTGTTGCCTCAAGATCAAACATGAGATACTTCATGTCGAGACGCAGCTGCCCCAAAGCNTCTTGAACGAGCGTTAGAATTCTTCGCCTCCTTTTCGTACTTTCGATCACTGCATCCACTAAGGGAGCAAGCTCCGCAACATACTGGTCAGGCATCGTTTGCAATGCAGCTGCCAGCTTTTGAAGATCTGCCGGAACTTGTTCCTGTGTCGATACTGATGATTCAGGTGTACTACTCATGGTGCGTCTCCATAAAGATAAGTGATTTGGTCGACGCCAAAAAAGCACAACGCATGCCGAACGGGACTCGCTCTCCAGCCAATACACGCAAGTAATTATACTGCAATGACTTGCATCATTTCAACTGGGCCCATGTTGATTTTTTACACCACAGGCAATTGGTGTGTTTGGGCATCAGATTGAACTATCTCAAGTACGGAAATGCTGTTATAAGCCTAACTTACATCAATTTTTGGCCATTTGCATAGACGTCGATTTCTGGCAACATCCGAAACGCAAATAGCCCCTCCTTATGTCTGTTTGAGACTAAACTTGGGAATACTAAATTGACCGCTGGTGATTGCCTGTCGCAAACTCGAAAATGCGTAGGCCAAAGCCTCATTCGCATGGGTCGCTTCGTAGTTCTGGTTCTTTTTTTGCAGCATAGCTGTGTGTCGACCAGGCATGTCTCAGCTCAGACACCCGATCACCAAGCCGTTCCAGTCCTGCTCGACAATATGGATGGCCCCGAAACCGAGTTAAAATTGGTAAACCCTCGGGCAGGATTGTTCATTCTTCAGCATTCTATTGATCCGGTTCACGCCCAGTTTGGTGGCGGCTCGGAACATGTTCGATTGACCTGCCCTGCTGGAGAATCGGCGCATCTTGCTTATCCAATACCACCGGCCCCCGTAATTGGAGAATTACGCATTGAGGCACGTGCAATGTGCAACCGCCCCGGACTACGATTGGCCGCCATGGTTGTCCTGCCTCGTACTAAAAACATGGCCACAGGCTTGCCATACAAACTGCTAGTCCGAGGCACCTTGAATAACCAGAGTGGGAATTGGCAGACTTTGTCTTTGTCAAATATGTCCCAGGAAGTGGAACGCTTAGCGCGTGTGGCACGCGCCCAACATGGGGGTACCATCGATCAACGGGGAGCCTATCTATCGCATATCGTCATGCTCACACCCGGAGGGCAGGGAGTTACTGAATTAAAAATTGATCGGTTTGCCGTCTATGGGGTAATCAGTACAGACCTGGTGCTTCAATCGGCTACTGGCTCAGCCACAGAAAATGTCAATCCCTCGACGAAACACGGAGCAACAAACAACCAAGACCACAATAATAAACAACCCGAAATTCTCCGAATTATCCAGTGGCAGAGCGAACCTTTTGACCAGCTTGCCAAGCTTGGCTTCGATGCCGTGGCCATGCGTAGACTTCCGACATCTTCAGAATCTGCGCAAGCACAGCGCAGTGGGCTCTCCCTGATTTGCCCTCCACCCAATCCTAAGCAACTCAGTGAACAAGGTTTGGATGATAAGTATTCTTCTGTAAAGATATGGCAAATTGGCGAGCAACAATCGGTTGATGAAATAGAACTGGTAAAACGTTGGCAACAACTATTAAAACGACACGACACGAACGACGAACGGCCTCTGCTAATTGGCGCACAACTCTACATACGTGAAGCCAGTAGGATTGGTGATTTGGTCCTGCTCCAGCGCCCGGTCTTGGGTACGAATCTCAAACTGAATGAATACTCCACCTGGCTCACCGGAAGAAGACGACTGGCAAGACCTGGCACACCCATTTGGACAACCGTTGAAACGCAATTGAGCCCACAATCGACTCAACAAATAGAAGCGTTATTCCCAGGGTGTGGCAATCAGAACTCAGCTTCCTACCCACAACTTGTCGCGATGACCTCAGCTGCGATCGGTGCTAAATGCAGTGGCTTCTATTTTCGATCGGATAAGTCACTTGCCAATCAGGACCCATACACACGCCAGCGGGCACTAAGCATCGAGTTAACCAATCTCCACCTTGGGCTAGCAAAACCGTGGCTGACAAATGGAAAAATTATGCCGGGAGCTCGTTCCTCAAGGCCCGGATGGTCTGCCCTGGTTCTCCGGGTGGAACGATCCTATTTGCTAATGCCCGTTCATTGGTCCCACAGCCTGGCAGCAGACCAACCTTTCAATCCAGTGGGGCCAGCTTCGTTTGTAGTGCCTGGCGTTGCTGAATCGTCAGAAGCGTATTTGCTCACCACAGCAGGTCCAAAACGATTACGACACGAACGTGTTACGGGTGGTACGCGCGTCTCGGTCGACGAACTACCCCATGATGCCATGATCCTGCTGTCGGATGATCGTCGGGCTGTTGCACAAGTCACTGGCTATATCAGACGACATATGCCACGTGCAATTCGTATTCAACGAGAACTGGTCGCTTTACGTTTACAAAATACCCTCCAGATAACACAAAAACTGGGCCCATCGATTACTACAGCCCGAACCTTACAAGAGCAACTAGGACAATCCCGACGTGAGTTACAACAATGCGACCAGCATCTGGCCATTCAGAATCATGAATCCGCTTACCAATTCACCAAGTCCATTCATGTTTCACTCGATCTATGCGAAAAAATGCTTCGGGATGCAGTCCATCCACAACTCCCTTATGGACTGACCACACTTCCCAATCAGTTGCGTCTTCAGTCCATTCTTTCCCAACCAACGGACCGATCCAATCGATTAACTGGTGGAGAATTCGAAAATTTATCCCAGATGCTGGATGTGGGATGGCGGCATCAACAACTACCCCAGGAGGGCATTTCGACGTCTGTACGGCTTTCGCCAGCGGCTCCTCAAAGTGGATCTTACTGTTTGGAACTCGAAGCCCAGCCCCATGACAAAATGGCTCCCCCTGCAGTTGTCCCTGCTGCCCCCGTATGGATTACCACGGCTCCTGTTTCTGTGAAAAAAGGTGAACTGGTCGAAATCACCGGGATGGCACGAGTTCCTACCAAAATTCTCGGTTCGGTGGATGGTCTTCAAGTCATTGATTCGCTAGGTGGTCTCGAAATGGCACACCGTATTCAGTCAACACCTTCCTGGCAACCTTTTCGCATCTTGCGGGTAGCAACCAGCGATGCTCCAATCTCTGTAACTCTTGCACTCACCGGTATGGGGACTGCCCAGGTGGACAATCTGGCGGTACACACCCGTAGTGTGCCGATCGCACCAACAGCTCAAACACCAATTCGAGATGGAAAGAAAAAGTGAGGAATGAGGATTTCACAGCATGCTGGGCCGGAAAAAATTGCGTCCGATCTTGGGACTCGCAACAATTTGTAACTTGCCGAATCCTACTGTGACTGCCAAATTACAATTATGCAACGTAGTAGCCAACAGCTTCGTGATGATGCTCAAAAAATTTGGTGGGCCGGGGTGCAAGCGGTTCAGCCAGCTCAATTAATCCCGGAATACGTGGTCGCCACCAACGATACTCTTCGAATTGGCAACCAGGATTTCGACCTGCAAGCCATTGGTCGGATCGTTGTTGTGGGAGCCGGTAAAGCTGGCGCTAGTATGACCCAAGCACTCGAAACAGCTTTGGGCGAGAACTTACTTCGTTCCAAGCAAGTAACCGGTTGGGTCAATGTGCCAGCCGATTGTATGGGGGCAACGCAATGTGTGCATTTGCACCCCGCTCGACCGGCAGGCCAAAACGAACCCACCCAGGCAGGTGTCCAAGGTGCAGAAGAAATTCTCAAGCTGGTTAGCAACTTAGATTCTCGCGATTTGTGCCTCTGCCTCCTCTCAGGTGGAGCTTCTGCTTTGCTGCCAGCCCCAATATCCAATTTATCGCTAGATACAAAACGGCAATTAACCCGGGATATTTCGGCCCATGGTGGAACCATTCATCAGCTCAACACCTTGCGGAGAGAACTCAGCAGAATCAAAGGCGGCGGTTTAGCGCGCGCCTGCCAGGCCAATCAACTCGTCAGTCTGATTCTCTCGGACGTCCCTGGTGACGATCTGGCCACAATTGCTTCAGGGCCAACCGTATTGCGTCAGCCATCGCAGCAAGCGGCAATCCAGGTTTTGTGCGATCTGGAACTCCAGAACACACCTGCCGGCAAAAAGGCAACTGACTTTTTGCAGCGCCCTCCTGAGATACTACCCACCAACACAACAGACGTAACCAATGTATTGATTGGTAACAATGCCACTGCGGTCGATGCAGCAGGTGTCCAAGCAGAACAACTGGGCTACAGCCACGCCATGATCTCAGCCACAGAGCCTGAAGCAACTGCCGAACAAGTCGCAGACGGACTCATCGACATGGCGCAAACCATGCGCCGTCAAGAGGGTCCTGACTGTCTGATTTCAGGAGGCGAACCCACCGTGCAGTTGGCCAACGAAGCAGAGCGAGGTCTAGGAGGTCGTAATCAGCAACTCGTTTTGTCTGCTCTGGCTAGCCTGCCTGATTGGCACAACCTAGCACTCCTCTCGGGAGGGACGGACGGTGAAGACGGCCCAACCGACGCTGCGGGTGCGGTTGTCAACGAACAAATCGCAAAGCAAGCATCGGCGTTAAAACTGGACGCACAAGATTATCTAAACCGCAATGATGCCTATCATTTTTTTGAGAAAGTGGACAGCCTCATTAAGACAGGCCCTACCCATACCAATGTATGCGACCTGAGGGTGGTTACTGTGGCAAAGGATCGCTAGTCCCACCACCAGGCATCCTCTGGTAAATCACTAAGATTGACCTTGCTGCGGGCTTTTTGCAATTCGCCTCTGTCGTCTGCAATTAGATTCTCGGTTTTGAGCGCCTGGTTGGCCTGGATTTGCACACCTCCACCAACAGGTGTTGCCAGGCGACGACCTTTCCAGATGCTGTTCACCGCAGATGCGACTTGCTCAGGAGGGTTGTAGGTTTCTACAGGGTAGATGGATTCATTGCCCAGCACGGCCAGATCCCAGCCAGATTGCCCGTAGAGATCGTGCTCCTGAAGAAAAGCTGCAGCCACCAGCATATCGACACAGTTACGCAACTGTCCGTAGACAGGAGCCCGCTCGGCAAGCTGTGCGTACTTGTCCGTAAAACTCTGCGTAAATCGTCGGCTGGCACGATTCTGATTGCCTGCTTGCTGCCGGGTGCCATCAGGGCCAATCACTTCGTCTTCGCCAACCAGCTTCACCCCCGTACCCACGAATTCCATCGCATGCTGGTCATCCGATACACGAATTCGTTTGTAGTCCGGTACAAACCACCAGCGGCACATTGCATTGCGGGCAATCGAAGTAAAACTAGCCAGTGAAATGTAGCTCTGGATGCGCGCTGGAGGATTTTCGAGACCAATGCCGATGAGCTTCATACGATAGTCCGCTTCAACCATAACCTGAGCAAAATGAGTCGTAGCCGGAATTCCTCCAAGTGTGATCATTTGGAGTCCCAGACTTTCTCGTAAACCTTCCACGATGAAGCGCTCGTTGCCTGGTACAATTTGACGCCCGATTCTGCTCAGGAACTGCTGCATTCTTGTCAGTCCTTCTGGCGTCGCGTCGATCGAGCAATACACCAAGGGATTCGTAACGTTGCCAGGTGGAAAAGCACGCAGAGCAACAATCATATCTTGTAATTCTAAAACGGGGTGGCCCGTCTTGATGCCGACCACACGTCCCGATGCCGTTTCCATCCAACCTTCGGCAGGACCCGCCAGCACGATATCTTGTGTTTCAGGATAGTAAAACACGTACTTGATTCGTGTGAGACCTGCCAAGTGTTTCATCGCGTCATTGGGACCGTGTCCTTCATCAATGGCTTTGCGGATCAACCGCGCGAGACGCGTTAAAGATACTTTGCGTAATCTGCTGCTCCGGGCAATATCTGTATCTAATTCTGCCAGGGCTTCACGGGCACGCCACGCTTTCAGTTCGCCGGCAGCGTCACCCACCGTCAGCCTGCGCAATACACCATTCGCATCGACCGCCACACCCGAAGTGGCACCAGTCCCAATGGTGCCACCACCGTCCGTCTGGCCATCCGCCGAGGTGTCGGCACCGTCGGCAGGAGGAGCAGGAGGAACTGCTGGATCCTGCGCCCAGGCAGGCGACTGGATGGTTAGCAACGCAATGAGCATTGCTAGACGACAGGTACTTAGAAAAAATGATGAATAAGCAGAATGACAACCAAGCGACATGATGACCTCAGAATGCAGGGAATCTGTTCCAGACCGGCAGCAGTTCCAATGAGCCAATTCAGGCAAGGCCGGTCAACCTTTATGTTAATTCCTTGAGGATGAGGAAGCAAGAAAAACAGACTTTTCTGCCTAATGATTGAAAAGTTGCTCGCCCACGCCACACCCCTTGGGCAGGCTGTACGTAAACCAAGGATGATCCCCAGCCCCAGACGGAGAGGTCTGAGCTGCTGACTCAACCACTTTTTAGCTCTACAAACGGGTCTATCCTCACAGGCCTTACAACCCTGCTCACGATGTTCGCGAAACTCAACTGGTAATGTTGTATTTTTGCAACAAAGCTTTTCCTAGGCGTTACAGTTTAACAGAATTTTTACGCAAACCTTTCGTGATTCGACAGAACGCACCACCCTGTAGTTCAATCATGGCCAGCAAACCTCAAGAACGCATCCAGTTGTTTTTGGCGCTCAGTCTTTGTGCGCTACTGGGAGGTGGATGTGCAGGACTCCGCTGTCCACGCATTGATCCAACGGGAGAACGGTTTTTTATCTATCCACGCGATCAAGTGCCCGCAGTTGCACCCGTTACGGGTAATATTCCGGTAGCACCCGTCTATACCGATCCAGTGTTTCCTCAGCCAGGCACGACTCCACCAACAAGCCCTGCTGGCCCAGTGGTACCGCCACCGCCGCAAGATCGTATGATGATCACCCCCAATCGTGTGCTGGCTCCGGTGGGAAGCGAAGTCATTTTGAAATCGGGTCTGTGTACCGCAGAAAATTTCTTGCTCACCGAAACGAAGACCGAATGGTTGATCGCACGAGAAAGCGCTGGTGAGTTTGTCTCGCTCGGAGGCCGTGGTTTGTCTCGCAATCCACTTTTGCCCTGGAACAAGCCTGAAAAAATTGACAATCAATATGCGGTTGGTTACTCGGCCAAGGTACCGCTGACGATAACGCGTGGGACGCAAGATACTCTTGATGATGTGCAAATCGAACCCGGCGAAGCTTGGGCGACTATCACTTCACCCGTTGAAGGTACGAGTCATATCACAGCCGTGGCTCCCGAAGTGGTCAACTGGTCAGGCCGACGTGCCACAGCCACCATCTATTGGGTAGATACCCAATGGACGTTTCCTCCAGTCAATCTCTCAGCCGGCGGTGCACAAGTACTCACCACGACGGTCCGCCGACAAACGGATGGCACCAATCTACAAGGTTGGCTAGTCCGTTATGAAGTCGCAGGCAGCTCAGGAACGCTCACAGGAGGCACTTCCAACCAAATTGTCGAAGTTCCCACAGATGCAAATGGTCAGGCAAGCATTGATGTCACACCTACCAGTGGGTCAGGCAGTACCACACAAATCAACATCCAAATCATCCGCCCTGAGCGATTTGCTGGCAGCGATATGCCCAGGCTAGTGATTGCCAAAGGCTCCAGTACGATCCACTGGACCGAAACCGGATCCCCTTATTTGCCACCACCTGATGACCTGGGCAGCACACCCATTCCAAGTTTACCGCCAACGCCCTCCCCTCCCCCAGTTACCCAAAAGCCTGAACTCGAAATAGAAATTCGTGGCGATTCGCAAGCCCAGGTGAATGCACAAACTCGATTGGAAGTGGTCCTGCGAAATCAGGGGAATGCCACAGCGACAGGGGTAATCTTGTACGATCGCTACCACAAGGGCTTCCGTCACTTGGCAGATCTCCAGCGACGACTGGAAATCAAAAACGATCAAATTGGTGACATCAGCCCCGGTACGTCACGTACGCTGAATCTTAGTTTTGATGTCCTTGAAGCGGGTAATTTATGCCATGATTTCACCCTCTCGTCACGAGAAGGCGCACAGGCCAAACGGACGTTCTGCATCCAGGCAATACAACCACAACCTCAAGCGAGTCCAGGAATCGAGGTTCGCAAAAACGGACCCAACCAAAAAGAGGTTGGCCAAAATGCCCTGTTCACACTTACCATCAAAAACACGGGCGATGTTCCGTTGACAAACCTTCTAGTTATCGATGAGTACGACTCTGCCTTATCGCCCCAACCAACACAACAAGGCTACGATCTGATCAATAACTCGATCGTATGGAAAATCGCACGATTGGAAGTCGGAGCGATAAAACGTCTTGATGTCAACTGCCAGTGTCTTGCTCCCAAAACGAATGCTTGCAGCACTGTGCAGATTACAGCAGATGCCGGCGCATCTGTGGGGGCAATTCAAAGTGCTGACAAAAAATGCATCGAAATATTACGACGTCGAGATATGGGTAATGTGCTACCTCCTACGAATGTCGTTCCACCATCAAGTGACGTCATGCCACCCGTACAGCCTCTGGCAACTGGCTTGCAACTCGACCTTCTTACGCTATCCAACAATCCAGCCCAAGCCGGTTCGCTCATCAAGTACGAAATCGTTGTCGCCAACAATACGGCCGCAATAGAAAAACAGGTCCAACTCCGTGTACTCTTCCCACCTGGAGTCGTACCCAATATGGCAACCATTCAAAATAGTGCCAACTTACGTGCCAGCCTCAACTCCAATAACGAAGTCGTTTTTGAACAGATCACGGATTTGCGTCCAAAAGAGCGGCTGACATTCGACCTGCAAGCCACCACCACCCAGCCAGGTGTTGGCAATGTGACCGCACGGCTCAGCAGCCAGAATCTGCCTCAGCCTATCCAGAAAGAGATTCGTATTGAAGTGACACGTTAGATGCGTCTGGCTGACTCCTCTCCAGCATGGGACAATACTCAGATCATGCCACGCTTTGTCCTGCTATTTCACAACTGCCCTGAAAAGAGTCCAAAACCCAGTCACTGGGATTTGATGTTTGAACATCAAGATGTACTGATGACTTGGGAACTTCGCGAATTGCCTGCAACTTGGCAAAAAAAGCAGGGCGAGGGCTCTGAGACGGTCTCAGCAAGGCGGCTAAAGGACCACAGATTGGCCTACCTCGATTACGAAGGTCCTGTTTCTGGAGATCGTGGTCATGTCACACAATGCGACAGTGGACTCTACGAGTGCCTGCAGCAGAGCGACCAATATCTTGAACTTCGACTCGTTGGCAAAAAACTACAAGGCATCGTCCGACTCCAGCAAAATGGCCCCTGCTGGCAACTTGCACTTGTGACATCCTGACCGCTAGCATCCAGACGCCCTGCAGGTCTTCCCACCACTGGAGTTGACCATGGTCCCCTATCCACTAAAATCTTACCTCTCTTGACCTTACCGCCACCCATGCTGCGCGCCACCCTGTCCCGATGACTACTTTGATGCAAGATTCTACCGAAAACTCTGAAACGTCTCCCTCGATATTGGAGGCCGCCCGCCGTGAAAAAATGGCCCGCCTGGTAGAGCTTGGCCATGATCCCTGGGGACAACGATTCGACGATCGTTCACTCATTGCAGACATTCGCGCACGGGATCCCGAGATTATCTACCGAACTGCCGAGGGGGACATCCGGTTACCTGATTTTGACAACACCCCAGAAGATTTTAATTTTCGTCAGTGGAAAGCGGACCAGGGCCAAGGAGAGATGGTCGGCCCCCAAGTACGCGCGGCAGGTCGAATTGTATTGCAACGCGGTCAAGGCAAAATGAAGTTTGTGGATATCCGTGATCTCACGGGGGATATCCAGCTTATGATCGGCATGAAGCAGGTTGGAGACGATTGGGAAATTGTCCCCAATCTGGATTTGGGGGATATCATCGGCGTGGAAGGAATGCTAGGTCGTAGCAATACGGGCGAGCTCTCCATCTTTGCCCAGAAAATTACGTTTCTGACCAAATCCATCGAAACGCCACCGGACAAGCACTCCGGACTGCAAGACCCCGAACTACGGCAGCGCCAACGTTACCTCGATCTCATCCACACCGATGGGGTGCTGCCCCGTTTCCTGGATCGCACCAAAATCGTTCGCTCGATACGAGAAACACTGGCAGCACAGGATTTCGTGGAGGTCGAAGGGCCCACACTCCATAGTGTTGCCGGTGGTGCAGCGGCACGGCCCTTCACGACCCACCATAACGCGCTCGACATTGACCTAACACTGCGTATTGCTCTCGAACTGCATCTCAAACGATTGATGGTAGGCGGCATCGAACGCGTCTATGAACTTGGGCGTGTGTACCGCAATGAAGGCATCGATCAGACGCACAATCCCGAGTTCACCATGCTCGAAGTGTATCAGGCATTTGGTGATTACCGATCCATGATGGATCTCACTGAGAGTTGCATCTGCAACGCAATCCGGGCAATAAGTAAGAATCGAGATAATGNAAAAAGTGATCAGGATACGACTTGCTACCAACTCGCCTGGGGTGATCGGGAGATTGATTTTACACCACCTTTTGAGCGACGCACTTACGATGATCTCTTCGAAGAGCATGCCGGAGTCGATCCAACCAACGAAAAGGCCATAATCGAACTGGCAAAATCCTTACACCTGGACACCGAGGGTCGGCACCCGGATGTTATCAAGAACGAAGTCTTCGAAGCGAAAGTCGAAGATGCCCTGGTGGGTCCCGTTTTTGTTATGGATTACCCCAGCAGCATTTGNCCACTCACCAAGCGAAAGCGTGACAACCCGGCCATCGCAGAACGGTTCGAGCTGTTTGTCCACGGTATGGAACTGGCAAATGCCTACACCGAACTCAATGACCCCGACCTGCAGGAAGAACTGTTTCGCACCCAACTTGCCGGACTCGACGAAGAAGACTCCATGGCAAAGATGGATACAGACTTCATTCGCGCTTTGCGCCATGGCATGCCTCCTGCAGGAGGTTTGGGTATTGGGATCGACCGACTCGTGATGCTGCTCACCAATACACAATCAATCCGAGACGTCATTTTATTCCCCTTATTACGACCAGAAGCTAAACCATGATTGTTCGCTGGAAGATCCAGCACATGAGAAAATCAAAATCTGGATTCGCTTGNTCGAATACTCCCGCCAAGGATGGTGATTCATGTACAAACTTCTGCTCTGCCTGCGATATCTTTGCACGCGTTACATCGCGCTGATTTGTATTATCAGCGTCACACTCGGTGTTGCTACGATGATCGTTGTCAACAGCGTGATGGCTGGCTTCACCCACGAAATGCAAGCCCGCATCAACGGTATGTTGGGAGATTTAGTTTTTGAAAGCCGCTCCATGGATGGTGCTGAAAATGCACCAGCACACATNGCCAAGATTTGTGAAATTGCGGGCGACAATATCGCAGGCATTTCGCCCACCGTCCATGTGCCATCCCTGATGTATATCGAAGTCAATGGCCAATTGCTTACGAAGCATGTCACTTTGGTCGGCATCGATGAGGCAACCTACGCCAGCGTTAGTGCTTTTGGCAGCTATCTACAACATCCGGNCAATCGTGAGCAACTCGAATTTAAGCTGCGCGATGGGGGTTACGATGTGATCGATTCGCAGATCGAAGATTCCAGCCAGTTGAAAGAGCGCACACAAATGAAAGATGCTGGCTGGATTCATCGCAAGCGGATGGCAACCTTCAAAAAACAACGCCAGCTCCAACAACAACGGTTGCAGGAGAAAAACGAGGATCTTGCACCCGTACACAACTCAATTGTGNAGAATTCAGCAAGCAGCGCTGGCAAAACAACCAATCCGTTTCAAAATAGCGACAACCCGCTCCAAGGCAGTGATTTCGATCCTGCCAACGAGACGCATGTCGGGATCGTACTGGGAATAGGTACATGCGGCTATCGCACAGAAGATGGGAGNGACCGTTTTATTGCCCTGCCCGGCGACGATGTTCGCATTAGTTTCCCCAAGGCATCACTCCCACCAGAAGCAATTAACGAGTTTTATACGGTCGTCGACATCTACGAAAGCAAGATGAGTGAGTACGATAGCCAATTTGTGTTTGTACCATTGCGCTCTCTGCAAAAGAGTCGGGGGATGTTTGATCCTACGAAACGCGTCGGTAAATTTACATCCATACAAATCAAACTCAAACCGGGTGTCGATGCAAATAAAGTCCGCGACCAGCTTCGCGATGCTTTTCCAGCCCAATTCTATCTGATCAGTACCTGGAGAGATAAGCAAGGACCCTTGTTGGCAGCTGTTCAAATGGAAACAGCCGTTTTGAATGTGCTCTTGTTCATGATTATTGCTGTCGCTGGCTTCGGCATCCTGGCAATCTTCACCATGATCGTTGTGGAGAAAACTCGCGATATTGGTATCCTCAAATCACTGGGAGCTTCCGGCCCAGGGGTGATGGGNATTTTCCTTGGTTATGGCTTAAGCTTGGGGATCGTAGGTGCTGGTGCGGGCATGCTGCTCGGTTTGGTCTTTGTAACGAATATTAATGAAATTGCAGACCTGCTGGGACGCATCACCGGACAACCCGTCTTTGACCCCTCTGTCTATTACTTCTATAAAATCCCTACCATTATTTCTCCATTTACGGTTACCTGGATTAGTCTGGGTGCCATCCTAATTGCAGTGCTGGCCAGTGTGATGCCCGCACAACGGGCAGCTCGACTTCATCCGGTAAGGGCTCTGCGCTATGAGTAATCAGCAAACAACGACTCCAGTAACTGACTGGAACAATCCACGGGACGAACACATGACCACGCGGGGATTGTTTAAGAGTTATCAAAAAGGCGCACTTGGTATACCCGTTCTGCAAGGCATTGATATGTCGGTCTACCAGGGGGAGTTCTTGTCGATCGTAGGTCAAAGTGGTTGTGGAAAAAGTACCCTGCTCCACTTACTGGGCACACTGGATCAACCGGATGCCGGTGAAGTCTATTTCGAAGGAAACCGAATCGACAATTTACCCTACGCAAGCCGGGACCTGCTACGCAATCGCCATTTTGGTATGATCTTCCAGTTCTATCACCTCCTCCCTGAATTCACCACCATTGAGAATGTACTGACTCCAGCACTTATCTCCGAGAGTACACTTGGTTATTGGGCTCGTCGCAGGCAGTATCGCCGTCGCGCCGAAGAATTACTTGAAATGGTGGGAATCGAGGGGCGAGCAAAACATAAGCCCAGCGAACTCTCTGGTGGAGAAATGCAGCGTGCGGCTATTGCCAGGGCCCTGCTGCTGCAGCCCAAGGTGCTTCTTGCCGACGAGCCGACAGGCAATCTGGATCGTTCGACGGGTGAGCAAATCATGCAAATGCTCCGCGAGTTGAACCGCGAGCAAAAGCTCACTATAGTCATGGTGACCCATGACACGTGGATCGCAGAGCAGGCAGACCGTATTGTCCGTCTGGAAGAAGGTCGATTAGAAGCTGCGAACCCAACCGCGACATCAGGTCTCATTGCTTGAAGGATATAAATGNGCCTAAAAGGCTTGAATATCAATGGTGTTTGAATACCCGGATAGGATTGTGCTTTNCGGGTTCAAGAATGCAATGAANCCTCGATAACCCGCTTCCTATTTAAATTTNAAAANAAAGTAAGTATGTCACGATTGATTTACATCAACGGCGAATTCGTACCTCCCGAGCAGGCAACTGTCAGCGTGTTCGATCATNGTCTACTTTATGGAGACGGCGTTTTCGAGGGATTGCGCAGTTATGGCGGCAAGGTTTTTCGGCTCGAACATCACGTACGCCGCTTGTATGAATCGGCGCAAGCGATCTGCCTGACCATTCCCATCTCACAACCCGAAATGTGCAATGCTACCAACCAGGCTGTTGCTAAAAATGGCATCCAGGATGGTTACATTCGATCGATCGTAACTCGAGGTGCTGGCACATTGGGACTCGATCCTAACCGATGCAGCGATCCACAGGTTATTATCATTGCAGATTCAATTTCTCTGTACCCCGACGAACTCTACGAAAAGGGTTTGGAGATTATCACCACCAGCGTTATTCGCAACCATCCGGCGGCCCTCAACCCGCGCATCAAATCGTTGAACTATCTCAACAATATTTTGGCGAAACTCGAGGGTTTGCAGGCAGGGTGCGTTGAAGCATTGATGCTTAACCACAAGGGCGAGGTTGCCGAATGTACGGGAGACAATATTTTTCTGGTCCGTGATGGAGAACTCTTAACTCCTCCACTCGACGCAGGTATTCTCGGTGGCATTACACGAGATACCGTGATTGAGCTTGCCGAAAAGGCCAACCTCAAAGTTCACAAGGTCGCACTTACAAAGCACGATGTGTACGTAGCCGACGAGTGTTTTCTAACCGGCACTGCAGCCGAAGTTATTCCAGTCGTAAAAGTCGATGACCGCAGTATCGGCAACGGTATACCAGGCCCTGTGACACTCGATCTCAAGGCGCGCTTCCATGCTTTGACTCGTGCGTAGCAGACGCAGAAACTTTATGCTGCAACCCGTTTTCTCGACCTTGATTCCTTGCCTACTCTGACTGGCCGCGCACAATGTTTTGCTCAGCACGTTGCGCAAGAAATTCTTTGTTGGCTACTTTTTCGAAGCGGGCCAAATGCTCGCGCGCCTCTTCTAGACGTGTCAGGTCTTCACGTGAGAGTCTCCAGGAAAAGAGATGGGTAGCCCGCAATTGGGTCGATGCTGATTCGACTGTTCTACGTATTTCCACAGGCACAACACCATGTTTTTCTAGCGCCGCATTCAATTCCAGGCGTGGTCCAGGAGGAAGGTTTCCGTAGAGCATCGTTGTCAAACGCGAGTACCAATCCGTAAACTCCCGGTAACTGGCCAGACTTTCTTTATTCTCTGCGGGAATCGTAGCCACCACATAGCCCCACATGGGGTGTTTTAATGTCAGTGCTCCCGAATTCTGATCGTAGGATTCTTCAAATTGAGGTTCTGCCGCAAATTGCAAAACCGGATCCTGATGCTCAGTTGCCCAACGCGAAAGTTTTTTCATCAATCCTTCGATACGATCTGTCGACACTTCTGTACGTTGCTGCGTCTCTAAATCCAGGAGAATAAATTTTCCGGGACGGGAATGGGTGGGCGGTCGAAAGATGGTAATTCGAGACGGGTTATCGATAAAGTCGTAGACCGTTCCCGCATCGAATAACGTCACGTTATGATTCTTGGATTCCTGCTCATCCCCTTCAAAAACATCCGTCTCGATTCGCAACTGTTGGGCTTGTAGAGGCGAGGCATCCACTCCCAGAAATATCCATGAGCTGAGCAGCATTGCAACTTGAATACGGGTAGACATAGTTTAATTCCTGAAGAGAGATTTCCGGATTTCCATGCGAAAAGGAGAATATAAAGCACCCGCTGTCGTGTAAACATCGGTTACCTGCCCCACCCCTATCCGGATGCAGCCTGCCCTTTGCGCATGGTTTTTTGGTTTCATTGTAGAAGTAGTAGCATGATTTGACCGCGGGTGGGGCAAATCAGCGATAAGCTGGCGAATCCAGGGAGTCACTGATGTTAACTACCGAGCAAATTGAGGAGCGAATCGCGATTTTCGCGAGTGAATTAGCCAAGGAGGTTGGGTGAAGCCAATGATAGCGCCTGCAACCCATGCGATGCTACCAAACGGCTGTTTGAAAAACACAAATTATCTATTGTTTCATGAATCGCCCCAAAAAAACAGCGTTTTCCGAACCGAACTTGGAACTACTGTATGACCAAAAAACTAACCAATATCAAATGACAGTCGTTCCAAGTTTTGGGTTGACGCAAAAATCCTTACCCCGCAGGGGTTTTACATTCAAAGCCCAAGGTACCCCGGCTTGCCGGGGTACCTTGGAAACACCAATCGCTA
>PATG01000140.1 GCA_002713555.1 Planctomycetaceae bacterium | reverse complement strand
GCGTAATTATCGTGCAGAATTTTGGTCCCGGTCCGGCCAGCGGCTTGCAGCCCGAATATCATCCCAGCCGTTCCATCATGTCGTGGAGACGCGTGACGGACGGTCTGGTCAATACATTTCTGGCGGGAGAGCGGCATTATATTTTCGGCGCCAATAATCCGAGCGCCTTTCAGTATGTGGCATTCGGAGGTGGGGCCGATGGCGCCTATTGCGATTGTAATGACGCACCGACCAACACGCGGCTGGCCGGCGGCGCTCGCATCAATGGGGTATACAACGGGCAGTACCCCATTGCCAACGGGCCCCAGGACGACACGATGCCACAAAACTTCCACTTTGGCAGCGATCACCCGGGGATCTGTCATTTTGCCATGTGCGACGCGAGCGTGCAGGTAATCAATACGAACATCGACATCAACACTCTTGGCAGGCTGGCGCAACGGAATGACGGAGATGCAACAAACTTATCAAACTAAGTTGGCAGGGCTGTTGGCGGTCCTCTTCCTATGCGCCGGCTGTGGCGATGACGGTAGACCGGCACGATATCCGGTGAGTGGGACACTGAAATCGACGGACGGTTCGCCCCTGGCGCACTCGACGATCATGTTCCGCTCCGTCGAAGGCAATCTGATCGCCCGAGCGCGTGTGTTCCCAGACGCCTCGTTCCAATTGACTACGTTTGACAAGTACGACGGCGCCGTCGCCGGGACGCATCGAGTGCAGATTATGCCTTTTCAAAATGCAGACGGATCGTTCGGCATCCCATTGAAGCGGAAGTACCTCAAGTACGACACGAGTGAACTTGAGTACGAAGTAAGTTCAGAGGAGGACAACCAATTCGACATCGTGGTCGAATTGCGCTAACGGGACGTGCGAATCCGGAAATAGATGGGAACCCAGGTGGCAGAGTTGTAGGGTGCGTGCAGCGTAACGCACCTTCTCGAGTAATTCTAATTTATTCGTGCGTGGAAAATCAAAAAAATCTCACGCAGAGCCACAGATCTAAACACAGTTTTTCTCTGCGTGTTTGCGCCTCTGCGTAAACTTATCGGCCATGAATTTACAGGAAATTCTACAAAAACTAACAACGAACAAAGGTGCGTTTCGCGTTGCTACACGCACCCTACGAATTGGTCCAACCATTTTGTCTACGAAAGTAGACCGTCGTCACTGGGACGCACGAATACGAAAATAGACCGGCACCCAGGTGGCAGTCGCTGGATCGTTGTTGGTGACGATCTTAATCTTGCCCAGATAGTCGCCCGCATCGAGCTGCAAGCCGTGGCCCAGGAAGCTGAGTTGGGTGGATCCCTGACCTTGGGAGGGCTTTACGTTCAACCAGGGGATCGACTCCTCGATCGACCAGCGAGTGTCTGGGTCGGGTAGCTCGAGAGGTACTTCGACCGGCTCGGGATCGCCCGGGTAGGCCAGGTTTTCGGGATAGGTGTGATCGATACGTACTACTGCCGGGCTGATCCCAGTTTGCGTATTAGCGCTGTCCTGAGGCATGTCCAGCAACTGGCGCACTTCTTCGAGGCTAAGGTCTTGCTGGTCGAGATCGGAGGTCGGCTCTGCTGCTTGACGCTCTGCTGCCGCCTGGCGATAGTCCTGGGGTCGTAATCCTCCTGCTGGAGTCAGATAGAATCCGTAGAGACGCGATTTTTGCATCACAAATTCGATGTGTACATTTTTTCCGGCCAGGGCCTCCAGGCTGCTGGCACCGGTCCACGTAACCTGCTCCGCAAGATGATCGCCTGAGATCGGCTGGCAATCTGATGCGTGATATCCAGGCAGCGGGTTCCCCTGCTCGTCCAACAGTTGCACACGGACCTCGCCCTCAGGCTGCGTGGCCGCATTAATTCGCAGCTCGGTCGCCCCGTGCGGAATTTGCACCAGTGGCGTACGAACCCTGGCTGTGGCGCTGCCCACCGAATCGAGCGAGGCAAAACGATCGAGAGGCACGCTGGCGAAACCCTTGTAGAAGGCGCGGGGTGGTTTGTGCGAACCCCCGACCCGGAATGGAACGACGATGCGATCGGCATCCACATACAACTGGGTATTCCCTTCTACGTGGAACCACTTGTCGCCACGCTTCGCTTCGTCAGCAGGTCGCAAGAATGGCGCGCGGTGCCTCGTCCAATGAAACAAATCACGGCTGGTGGCCAGCGCCACCGAAGCCACCGAACGATCCACGTCGTCACGCAATAGTTGGACAAAGGCGATGTAGAGGTCGCCCCGGCGGTAAATCTTGGGGGTCTGGAACTGCGTTTCTCCTTCGTCCCAATCGTCCGGCACCAGAATGTGTTGCTGTCCGCTCCAGTGGAGTCCGTCTTGGCTGAAGGCGACTGCCTGATGCCGGCGAAATCCCGAAATGACTCGATTTTGATAGTTGAAGCGTTCGTCCCGATACCAGTCGAGCACCGGGTGCTGGCCGGAGAGCGGGTAGGTTTTGTAGACCATCACCAATTGTTGGGTCCGATCGTCAAACATCACTGGCCAATGATCGCTGACCGAATAGTAGGCGTGAGGCATGCCCGCCCACACGTAGGGCAACACGGGATTCTGCTCGTAGGCAACCCACGGACCGTGCCGGGTGGGGCCATAGTAACAATAGATTCCGCCCAACTGCTCCGACTCGCTAAAGGAATGCTGGTAGCTGTATTTCAGGAATCGTTTGGCAGGGTCGGCTGCTTCTGGTCCCATGTCGGCCAGCAGCACGTCACCCCGGTTAGGGTGCTGCGCCAAAAAATGCTCCCAATCGGCCGGTTGCGCCACCGGACACTCGGCCTGGTAGAAGGCACGCTCCACATGTTCGGATTCGGCAATCAAATAGTCGTCGACAAATAGCTGAGGGCCGAGACTCAGTGCGAGCGGAACTGTTTTGGCTGTGAGGCTCTCGGGAGGCGTAAAGTTTTTTCCATAGACGCGCGCCGCAGTCACGCGCACCTCATCCAGTCGACCTGGCCAGCGGTGGGTGCACTCCACCGTACTGCCAAGGGCCAGCGTATTCTCGCCGGTGGCGCGCAACCGCTGTAGATTTGCCGAGAGCTTCACGCGCTCTTGTTGTTTGCCGTTGATCCAGAGGGTGAGTGTGCGGGTCGAGCCCTGGTGTTCCAGGGCAAGATGAAACCACGGCCCTGCGCCCTTACTGAGAAATTCAGCATCGACTTCTAAGGCCTGCTTGATCCCAGCTGCGTCTGCGCGGAACTCGAGTCCTTGGGCCTCCGGTCCGACGGAGAGCGACATGCGATTTCCTAGACCCCGTATCCGTGGATAAGGACCAATCGAGAGGTTTTCGCACAGCTCGAAGATCACATCCCCTGCGCGCGCATCGCGATCCAGCCGCAACCACCCTTCAAATGTCCAGTCGGTAGCCCCGAGATTCAAGTGGGTAGGATCGATATAGCGAGTCACCGCTGCGTACCCTTTGCGCCGGCCCCGTGGGTCGAGCGCGCGGCCAAACCGGCCCTCCGCCATCTGTCCACCCGGCCCCAGCGCCAAGTCCAAGCCGTTTTGCGAGGCATCTTCCAGCGGCATCCGCTGCGGGGCATCCAGGGGCTCATCCATGAGCCAGGTGACAGAGTTTTCGAGCTGGATGTTGTAATGGATTTCTACAGTTTGGGCCGGCATCTGCGAATGCTCAGACTGGATGGAGATATGTCCGGTATGAAATGTCGGCCACAACTTATTGGGATCGACCCGGACTTCGAAGTGCCTGGTCGCTGCCGACTTGGACGCTTCGATCTCCGAGACAGAGATCCATTCAGAATCAGTGACAACTTTGGCGCGAACGTCCCCCTTGGATTGGATAGTGAAGCGTTGCGTCGGGGGTTGGTCCTGAGGTGATGTCGAGAGAAAGTAGAGCCGGCGAGGTGTGACTTCCAAGCGCGGCTCCGCGGCGTCCTGCTGCATAAAACTCCCCGGTGGCGAAAAGGGTTCGCGGTAGAGGACTTCGTCTGAGATCCGGACTTCGTCCAGTAGGTAGCCAGCGGTCCGCTCTGAACGGGGTCGCACGGCAAGTTCGTAGCCGCGAGGAATTTTGTGGATCCCCAGGTCGGTCGCCCGGGTTGGACCAATCACGTTTTGCCCACCCAGGTACAAGGCCACCTGGCTTAGTTTTCTGTAGGGCGCAAAACGTTCGGGATATTCCTGAAGTCTCCCCGAACCGAGCATGCCATACACGGCATGGGTCTGATTTCCGGGTGCCACCTCCGAGCCATCTCGCACCATAAAGGGTCCCTTGCCGTCCTCAAAGTACATCAACCGCTTGAGTGCTGCATCGTAGACCCAGGCGACATGGGTGAACCGCGAGTCGCGTCCCGCATAAAAGTTGGGATGGACATCTTGCACAAAGGACAGCCGATGGACTTCGTCGTACTTGTCGGCGAAACAGGGCCACATCGGGCCCGTTTTTTGCCAGGTCACCACATTGTCGTGCATCCACAGACCGGCGCCGGTAAAGCGGGCTTCGGCTTGGAAGCCGGCTTCCCAGCTGGGATTGGAGGCGTCGACCGTTTCGTCGTAAAGCAGAAATACCCAGTCGACATGCCCCTTGAGCAGTGGACCCGTGCGTCGTTGCCACCATTCCAGTGTCCAATCCGAGTTTCCCAAGTTGAGCGGAGTCTGCTGAATCTCTCGCCGACGCGCCACAAAGTCGCTCACCTGGGCTGGGCAGTGCAGGGCATTGCCAAACCGACCTTCCGACACGATGGTGCCATCGCCCAATTCCAAATCGTAGTGATGCCCACTGGAGTCCTTGACCAGGGAGTCGCGACTCGTCCCCACGGGGTCATCAAATGACCACAGGGCAACGGTCTTGGCGCAGCAGGCATCCATGGAAAGCATTGCGAGGCAGACGAAAGAAAAGGTGCCCCCAAAAAAACGCCAGTGTGGTTCGGCCATGCATCTTCGCGGCCATCTAGTCGAAGTCATTTAATCTTGGTTACCGTCACTGTGGAGAAGGGCGCGTCCCTGCCAGAATGATTGCTGCCAGGACTACCAGCAAATTAGCGGTTGGCTCGGATACCGTCAATCGGCTCAGCACGACGCTCATGCCCAAATTGCGCTGCCAGATCAAGTAATCGAAACCATCGACATCGCGATCCGCATCTGCATCACCCAGTGTGGCATTCGCCAAAGTGCCATAGTGGGTTTAGAAATCTGGTACCCGGATCAACCCGTCCCCATGCATGGGGATGTGGGGTTTTTTGTTACGGCCTTTGGCCGTTCTATACCATCCGGGACTAAATCTTTTCAGAGTCGCATCAAGAGAAGAGATCCGCACTGGCTGATCATAACGAGCCACAAAGGCCTATCCTAAGCGATAGAAGTCGACTGCGTTGTCATGCAGCAGCTGCCGCTGTTCGTCGTCGCTGTATCGACTACCGATAGTCTCTGAAAGCGTCTCGAACCACTGATCATACGTGCTTGCCAAAGTGCTAACGGGCCAGTCTCCGCCGTACATCACCCGGCCCACTCCATAACAATCCAGCACCTGGTCTAGGTAAGGCTGTAAATCATCAGGAGTCCATGCGTTCCATTCTGCCTCGTTGACCAAGCCGCTGATTTTGCAACAAGTGTTGGGTAGTGCCGCGAGCTCGCGAATAAAACTGTCCCAAGGTTCCCTTCGTTTTTCTTTGATATCGGGCTTGCCGATGTGGTCCAGGATGAATCGGACATTGGGACATTGCCGTACCAGTTCTAGCGTGTTGGCACACTGCTGGTCCCCTTTGATACATATCTCGAAATGCAGATCGAATGTGGCAAGCAATTGCACTCCCCGCACAAAGTCGGGCTGAAGACAAAACGCATCGTCGCTCTCGAATTGAATGATCCTCCGGATGCCTTTGACAAGTTTGTTGGCAGCCAGTTGTTGGAGTTCGTCTCTGACATCCTCTCCCCGTTCCAGCGGGGCCCACGAAATAATACCCTGAATCCGCGGGTCCTCCTGGGCCAGCTCAGTCACCCAGTTTGTCTCCTGCTGGTACTGCTCAAAGTCGCATTCGCACTGGACAAATACCATGCGCTCAATCGGTATGCCCTTGGTCGCCTGTCGATAGTCGCTGAGCAAATGTGGCTTGTTGAGCTGGGGAATCTCTTCCAGCCAGGAATACTTCAATTTTCCAGGATCCCAGACGTGCAAGTGGGTATCGACAACGGATAATTCTGCCATGGCGGGATCTTTCTGAGCAGGGTCACTTGGTGCCGGCAACAACGGCCGTCTTCCCTAAACCTTCTGGCCCCATACTTTGGTAGCCGCCGTCCACAGGAAGGTCTGTGCCCGTGATGAATGAGGCATCATCACTAAGCAGAAATAGAATGGCGCGCGCACATTCGATCGGAAATCCGCAACGCCCCAACATGTGGTACTCGCCCCAGATGGGATTGAACTTATCGCGATCGCCACCTGCAGCCTTGTCCACTTCGCGTGTCCAAATCCAACCGGGGCTAATGCTGTTGACGCGTATACCTTGCTGCGCCAGGTCGAGCGCGGCACACTTCGTCAGTTGATTGACCGCACCCTTGGCAGCATTGTAGGTCCAGCGCCCTGTCTGAGCCACGAAACCCGATATACTGGAAATATTGACGACGGCCCCACCGCCAGTCGCTCGCATCGGATCGCTGACCAACTGCATCATGCGGGCGAAGGCCACCGGTCCGGCATCCATGCTGTAAGCAAAATCCTCACGGGCTGCATCCAACGCTTTGGCAAGAAATGAGAACGCATTGTTGACCAGAAGATCGACTTTTCCCCAACGTGCGACCGTATCGCTCACAACTTGCTGGCAAAATGAATCGTCGGCCATGTCTCCCAACACGCATAGTACGTCTCCGCCGAGTTTGACAAGCTCGTCGATTGCCTCATTGCCATCCTGCGGCAAACCTGTGATCGTTACGGCAGCCCCTTCCTTCACCAGCTCGGTCGCGGTGGCCAAACCAATGCCAGCCGTACCGCCAGTGACGATGGCCACTTTTCCTTGAAACCTTTCGACGATGGGTTGGTGGCTATCCATGGTATTCCTAGAAAAAGTGGAGCATGAAGAATGATTTGTGCGAAGGGGTCTCTGCGCTGGAACCCTTACTGTGGTATCCGGAACGCCACAGAGGGCGTTCCCTACAGGGTTGTTGGTTGGGTTTTCTTTGGCTGATCGGAAACAACACGTCAAGGAACTCGGTCAAGGAACGGCCTTGTTTCTTGGACTCTCTAAAAAGTTTGAACCACTGAGAGTATTGACAATTTAACCTACCCTGACAAGCATGAGCGGTTCAAATTTGACCCCATCGCAAGGTTTTCGAAAGGTCTCCTCATGCTGCGCATTCTGATACCATTTGTGGCAGTGCTGTTGTGCTGGGCCGTTTCCGTGCGGGCCGACCCAGCCTTGGATGTTGGTGGCCGTAAACAGCTGTTCATCGACGATCGTTTTATCGAGTCGAGCCACCGCATCAAGCTGCAAACCAACCCCGCTCAAAAATTGGGACGGATTCGAGATGCCAGCGGCCAGCCGTTTGGCATGGCGCACATTGGTCGAGTGGTGGAAGTGGACGGCACAATACGGTTGTATGTGGGTGCCGACACCACTTTGAATGTCTTCGAAAGCCAAGACGGTTTACAATTCACCAACACGATGCGCAGCATTCCCACCAAAGGGTTTCTACCTACGGTATTTTACGATCGTCACGACCCGGATCCCCAGCGACGGTTTAAGGTGTTTAGCACGTTTGATCAGGGAGGGTTCGACAATCTCAAGAAAGATACTTTCGATCGAGGTCATCACGGCATCTTTGCCGCATGCTCCGCAGACGGTTATGAGTTTACCGAAGTAGGCCAGGTTCTGCCCTTCTATATGGACAACCCTTGTGTGATGCACTGGGATCCGAGGATTGGGAAGTACGTTATTTTCACGCGGGCATTTTCCTACAATTCCGAGAATCAGAGACGCATCGCACGTATCGAAACAGACGATCCTCTGGCACTCTGGCCTTACAAAAAAAGCGGGAATAAAGACCGCGTGCGATTTGCGGTGGAGAATGCCCATGTCGTCCTGCAAGCCGACGAGGCCGATTATTTTCCCTCGGACATCTATTACAACTCATCGTCTATCTACGAATATGCGCAAGATGTCTATCTCATGTTCACGGCCCAGTTCCGGCACTTTCATCCAGAAACCCAACCCTATGTGCCGCGCAAGACGCCCGGTGCCTGGGAAGACTTCGGTTTGCTTGAAATTCAATTGGCAGTAAGCCGAGACGGCATCCACTGGACCCGCCCATCCCGCGAAGCCTATTTCCCCACGGGACTGATCGATGAATGGGACCGCTGGTTTGCGGTCATGGGTCCGGGCATCGTGCGCCGCGGCAACTATCTTTACCAGTATTATTACTCTTCTGGAATGACCCATGACACCAACGTCGTTCGAGAAGATTACCGTCATCTGGCCAAAGAGCGGGGCGGGATCGGTGTGGTCCGCCAGCGACTCGACGGATTTGTCTCGGCCGACGCCGACTATCAAGGGGGTTGGTTGGAAACCCCCGTGATCCAATTCGAAGGAAGTCGATTGCGGCTCAACATCGATACGGGGGCGATGGGAATAGGACGTGTCGAAATCCGTGATGAATCCGGCAAACCCATTCCCGGCTACACGTTAGAAGAATGTGAAGAGATTGGAGGCAATTTTATTGATCAAGCGGTTTACTTCGACGGTGACTCCAATCTAACCAGCCTGGCAGGCAAACGAGTAAAGCTTTTCTTCAAACTTACGCGAGCCAAACTCTACGCTTTTCAATTCACTGCAAAATAACGTGAAAGACGTGCAACCATGGGTGCCCAAAAATGCAAATGGACGTTTTGCCATTTGGAACGGAACACTCTTATAAATACTCGTTGAGCGCGCCTGCTTCGTGCCGCAACTCAATTCCCTAGAACGATTCCAGCGATTCCAAAGGCTCTTGCTGGCCCCTCAGCAGCGCCTTTTTTAGCATTTTTGGGTTTTTTGTAGCCAGGATGTCGGAAGATTCTTCTCCCTGGTGAGTCGCTAATTGTCACAAGCACTTCTGCTGTTATTGGGTGGCAATTGAAAACTCACTACAAGGAGACACAATCACGACACGCCAAAGCCTTCCATGCCTGATGCTCATCCTCGGAATGACCCTTGTGCAGTTCGCTGCGGCAGGATCGTATGCTAGCGGTTCGTTGGTAGAAGCCTACTTGTTGTATGATCACTCGGAAGGCACTTCAACCGCGTTTGGTCTCGGGACGGTACAGTCGCGTGGCTCCATTGCCGGTTCTGTCCGATTCCTAGGTGGAGTGTCTGAGACGCGTGGATTCATTTACAGTGGAGGAGCCAGTGGCTTGTTATCGAACTATGGCAGCATGGCATTGCAGGCGAGTATTTCTAGCGTGCCTGAACTATCCACACTCATGTCGGTGCTGCTGGGTGTTCTCGCTGCCACAAATATTCGTCGAGAGAGTTGAAAGAAGAGATATGTAAAAATTTGTAAAAAGAAATCCCCATCAAGTACGTTCTTGATGGGGATTCTTGCGTTTGGGGATGGAAGAAAACGGGTTGTTCAAAGTTGTCGTCAAGACGCCAGTAGTCGATGCCCCAACGAAATTGCTATTAAAAGTTGTGCGATCCAATCTTATATTAGAATGTAACAAATCACCTGTAACTACCAGAAGAGATCCACATGCCAACACGTCTGCTCTATGAAACACACTCACATACTCCCCTTTGCAAACATGCGGTCGGAGAGCCAGAGGAGTACGCAGCGGTCGCCCAACAGCGTGGGCTGCGTGGTCTAACCGTGACGTGCCATAACCCTATGCCGGATGGATTTTCGGCAATTGTACGCATGAGTCCTGATCAACTGGATGACTACATCGAGATGGTAGCGCGAGCACGTGAAGTCTGGTCGGGAAAAATCGACGTTCTTCTGGGACTAGAAGCCGACTATTTTGAAGGGTACGAATCGTGGCTCGAACAGCAAATCGAGGCCACCGATTTTCACTACGTCCTGGGGTCCGTCCATCCTCAGATCAGCGAATTCAGACAGGCTTATTGGAACGAAGACGAAGTCGAAGTGCAACGCACATACTTTCGTTTGTTGGCTCAAGCTGCGGAGACCAGACTATTTGACACGTTGGCACATCCAGATCTCATCAAGAACGAAACATCTTCTTACTGGCAGCCAGAACAAATCATGGATGATATCTGTCGCGCGTTGGATCGTATCGCCAAAACGGGTGTTGCAATGGAACTGAACACGTCTGGGCTTAACAAGACAATCGCCGAGATGAATCCCTTTCCGGATATGATCCGTGAGATGCGTGCCCGAGATATCCCAGTAGTGATTGGCGCTGACGCGCATGTACCCACCCGAGTGGCTGATGGTTACGAAAAAGCGATTGATCTGCTGTCCACCTGCGGCTATGAACAGGTATCGTACTTTGTCGAGCGATCACGAGTCGATGTGCCCATCCTGGAAGCGCGCGCAAGCCTTTGCCTTCAGCACTCGATAGAGTCGTAGAGGTAAGAATTACAAAAGGTTAGGCAACGTGTAAAGGGCTGGTCACCTAATCGGATCTGAGAATGTCCGATAAGTTTCTCACAGGAACGTGTGAGCAATTCTGCGATGAGCAACTCCCTTATTCCTGGATGCCTCTGNGCAAATCCCCAGGGAATTGCCAATAGCAATTGAGCCTCTCCTGACGCTAGAATGTGACAGAACAACCCAATCACTTCTTTCGCGAAATCCAACACATGGTACAGCTCGAACAAATCCTCAAGGCTCCGATTGTACCGACCGTCTTTCCCACAGATCCNGATGCCCTNTGCGCCCTGGCCAATGTCTTGGCAGAGGAGGATTACCCAATTCTCGAATTACTTGGCCGGCCCATGGACAAGGCTATCGAGATATTGCACGAAATCAATAAGCGACCAGAACGCAATATAATCACCTGGGCCCTCGGCACAGTAAGAAGTAAAACGGAAGCAAAAGCGGCCGTTGAGGTTCGCCCCGATCTTCTGGTTTCTCCTGCCTTTAGTCGTCAGGTNCTCGACGTCGCGGTCGCAGCCGATATTCCTTACATCCCAGGCGTCGAAACGTTTCAAGACGTGCAAAATGTGTGTGACGCATTTGAAGAACATCACAAGGACGTCGAAGTCCTTAAGCTGTGTCCTGTCTATCATCTGTCGGCGGAATACGTTGGAGCACTGTGCGGATGTTTTCCTGGAATTGTCTATTGCCCAACAGGCGAAATAACCCTTGAGAACTACCTACACTGGAAAAGTATTTCTGGAATCGTGGCGCCCATGGGAGGCCAGCTCGTGCCGCATGATTGGATTCTNCGTAAGGAGATCCATGCGATACGGAACAGGCTGCGAGAATTCCGCCAACTTGCCCAAGATGCCGCTGCATCTTCCTAATCATCCTAGTCGGTACGATCATGAAACAAGCAGCAAATGACGATGAGCTCCGTTTCGAGGAAGATGGATATCTTCTGAAGCGCAGGCTTGTCGAGCCTCAAATTCTTGCAGGCGTTATCCGGCGAATCGAGGATGTCGTGGATCGTAAGGCTCACGAGCTTAAAAATGCCGGCCAGATAACNGATCTCCATGCCAGTGCTCCCTTCGAGCAGCGCTGGGCGCTGATCGTTCGTGACTCGGGCGGAAAACAAGAGCTGAGGAGTTGGGACGAAGATGTGGTAAGTCCCGAACTATTCAAGCTGCTGAGCGAACCATCTATTCTAGACGTTGTGCAGTTATTCGTCGGTCCTGAAGTCCTGGCCACTGGCATGATTGCCGTGCGGCCCAAGATTCCGCTCGATAAACGCACCACTATCCTTTGGCATCAGGACAGCCACTACGTGGGAGAGGATACTGCAATGAGCCCGATCATTACTGTTTGGTTGCCGCTGTGTGACACGAATATCGACAATGGATGCTTGCAGATGATTCGTGGTAGCCACAAGTGGGGTCTTGAGCCGTGTGAGTGGGATGATGAGCACAGCGCGCATCGGCCCGTCCGCGACCCGACTGATCGCGGAGTGATTGTCGATTGCGAGATGCAAGCAGGCGATGCACTGTTTTTTAACAACCTGACTTACCATCGCTCGGGAATGAATCAAAGCGACCACATTCGCTGGAGTATCGATTTACGTTATCATACGCCTGACCTTGAGTACGAAAATCGTGACCTGTTCATGCCAGGATTTCTCGCGCATACAACCACTGGCGGGCGTGACATTGACACCTGGGAGTCTTGGCAACGGAGAATTGACGCACACGCGGCCAAGAAGCACACGTAGCAGATTTACGAATCAACGACGGATGCGAATTTCTAGCGACTACGGTCCCGGTTGGTCTGATCTCGATAGGGCNCGGATCGACAGGGTCTNGATCGACAGGGTCTGGATCAATAGTGGGTCTGGATCATCGACCCGAGGAGGCCCTGTCGAAAAACACCTGCTCCGCAGTTCCCTGCAACAGGTGTAACTTTTCTTCTGCCGAAAGAAAGTTCGCGCGCTCCGTAATCAGTTCGATCGAATCTCGATAGGTATGACCTGGAATTAGCTGAAAAGGACAGTCCGATGCCCACATCAGCCGTTCCGCACCATACGCATCTCGCAAGCGGTGAATCATCGGCAAGAAATCGAGATAAGGTGGTTGCTGCTTCCCCAGTGCATAAAACGCAGACACTTTCACATAGACATTCTTATGCCGTGAGAGGTTGATCAATTGCGAAATGTGGGCCTCGTTGATATCGCCGCCAGCGCCAATCCGTGCCAGGTGGTCAATCACTACGGTTAATTCAGGATAGTGACTGCACACGCGATCGATCGCACTTAACTCGCCCGGATTGCACAAGAAACACGCGGCAATCTTCTGGTCGGCAGCTTCTCGAAAAACGTTTTTGGCGCTCTGTGAATCCACCCAGGAATCAGCATCAATACGCAGGGTCACCAGCCGCAAACCAACGATTCCGCGAGCACGAAGCGTCTCGAGTTGCCCCCCCAGATCTTCGGAATTCTCGTCAACGACTGCCACTCCGACAAACTTCTGGGGCGCTTCCCGGATGGCATCCAGCACGTAGGAATTATCCAATCCGTGAAAACTCATCTGTATGAGAACGGCCCGCTCCACACCACAGGGGGAGGCATGTTGCATAAACTCTTCGGGCGTAAAGCTGGGGGGCTTCATATCCGCCTGGGTGAATCCACTGGCAAGCGGATACGCCGTCAAATCGGGCGTCCAGATATGGGTATGGGCATCAATCAGGTTGCTGATAGTCATTGCGCTGGAGATTGTAGGTAGGCTCGTAGGAGTCTGTCAAGATAGCCAAGAGGGGAGAGCCAGGCACAAATGTTTCATGCAATTCTGCTGGCAGGTCATTCGCTCACAGGCATGGCCCACTTGCACCCGTGACCCATTTACCAGCGTGACCCATTTACCAGCGTGAATAGCGCGTATTCGAACGCTGTCCCATATAGGTTGCTGGTCGCGCTGGTTTTCGATGTTTGCGCGGTGGGCGCCGTCCCTTTTTCCATTGGCGACTTCTGTGAACTTCTCGAGGGGACTCCGAAAATCGAAGAAGGAGCATGATTTTCCTTATTTACGAGGGCTCGACCAGGTTAAATATGTATTGCCTAAGACAAACGAACCAACTGATAAACGAATGTAACCCTCTCCTGTTAAGTAAATACGAGAAGACCGTTAAGTTCCAAAACGTTTCATGCGAAGGAAATGTGAAGATGCTGTACGCGGTCGAATTGCTCGAGTCATAAATCCGTGTCAACGAAGACATTGGGGTTTTTAGAGCGAAACCCATGGGTTTCGTCGCCTACAGCCATTTACAGATAGGGCAGCCATATGATTATCTTCCAGACTGCCGAGAGCATCCCAGTTAGCATCATGAAATGAATGCCTTAGGGGCACCAATCAGTGCTTGTGATGATGGTGTTGGCCTGCGGAATACATTTTATCTTTGCTATTTCCACGCGCGTAAACAAATGCGATGAGATCCAGAATCTCTTCGCGCGTTAAACGATTGAGCAATCCGCTGGGCATTGGCGAGATCTTAGACGGCTCTTGTTCTTCAATTTCTTCTGTCAGGAGGATCGTAGGCTCTCCCTTGGCAAGCGTGTCGACCATGATTTTTACTTCCTTCTCTGTCTTCTCCACAATCATGCCCATTTTTGACAAGCCCGAATCCAAGAAAAAGGTATGCGCCTGGTATTTTGGATCAATATCGTGAGAAGGATCAATGAGAGACCGTAAAAGGTATTCGGTCGTATGCTTTTTATCATCCAGTTTTGCCAGGTCGGGACCAAAGACGTAACCCTCATTGTCCAGCCTGTGGCAGCCTACACAGCTTGCCACTTTGAACAATTGTTTGCCAACTTCAAACGATCGACCTGGTGGCAGGGTGCGTACTTCGCTGATCAATTCATCAAATGTCCATTCGTGATTGCGTGAACTGGTTTTTAGCAGATCGTCTTGGATAGGCAATTCTTGAGTTGCCAAATAGGCCTGAGGATCGGCCTGATAATCTTCCAGGTTTTTCACCACGTATAAAGTTCCAAACATGCGGCGCCAATGCCCCGGATAAGTACAAACGTAGGGGTAGACGCCTGGCACGTTGGGCGCTTTGAAACTTAGAGTTTGATTTTCTCCAGGTTGCAGTAAACGACTAGCGAGCAATACTTTTTGGGATTCGGGAATATAATTTCTGGCCATGGCGTCTGGTGCTGTACTCGTCGCTTCTGCCAATTCTCCAACTTCTTGCAGAGCACCCGGTCGCAAAATTGCGAAGTTGTGTGGCATTGCGTCAATGTTTGCAAATCGGAATTCAACCTGTTCGTCTGCCTCGACTACAATGCGTTCTTTATCGTAGATCATCCGATGTGGGACAGTACCAATAGCTATCACGCGAATGTTGTGTAGCTTGAGTCGCTCTTCGACAGCGGCTGCCTTGTCTTTCGGTAATGAGGCGGACAAGGACTTTGCCAGAGCGAGTGCTGCGTTGGCTGATTCACCAGTACGCTGTGCTGGCGGTAATTCGCTAAGGTAACCCACAAGATTGTCGATGAGCGGAATGACTAAATTTGCAGGCCAGTCCTGTTGCGGAAGAGCGCTTAACGCTTTGATCGCGGCAGGACGCTGACGACCAGCCGCCAGCAACGACGCGAAATCAGAAAACTTCTCTTCTTCGTGCCCGGGAATCGAAGCCAGAGCGGCAATCGCCACATCATGTAACGACTCGCCATTTGCAACAGTGAGCTGATTTGCCGGGATAGCCTGCTTCGAGAATCCAGGACCTTCCCAAGCTACTTGCAATCCAGCATCTCCTTTATGATTGCAGTAAGTCACAGAGATCGGATGTAAGCCAGCAGACAATTCGACCGAGCCGCTTTTTTCCGCTATACCGTGAGGGCCGTCATTGTCGATGACCTGATGCCTATCAAGGTAGAGATGTGAGCCATCGTCTGAAGCCAGATAAAACGTATACTCACCCGAAACTTGAATATCAATCAAGCCCGTAAAGCGTAGGGCAAATCGATTTCGCAAGATGGCCTTGGGAGCTCGAATCGTGAAATTATCGGATAATCCTCGGGAATGTGGCTTTAGTTTGGCTAAATTTTTCAAGGACAGACCCGTCGTATGGGGATAAAACAAGTCGATTTGAACCCCCTGTTGGACCAAATCAATACCGTCAGAGCCATTACTAAGATTTTGTGGGAGGGCAAAAATCAACGGTCGTATTTTTGTAAATAGTTCATCACTATTACGAAGTCTTACGGTTGGAACTGCTTTGAGAAAATCTCGCAAAGAGGCCTGTTGCCGCGAGGCTGTCAAGAAAGGATCGCTTGAGCCCGAGGCCTTAAGCCAGCCAGCGTAACCTAAGCGCCGGACTGCAGCCGAGTCACCATGCTCTGCCAAGCTGCGAATTCGATTCACGCTTTTTTGCAAAGAGGCCGATGGCTTTTGGATCAGTAGATTGCCCAACCTGGCCAGATTGCTTCCCATCTTCTTCGACGACTGTTCAATCAGGTCAATCAAGATTTCATTCTTTTGAGCACGTTTCATTGTCGCCAGCTCACTCAAGGCATCGTCCAGTTGTTTTGGAGTTGCCTCATGCCGAGCAAGGATTGCACGGAACACCCTTTCGGTTGGTTTGAGCCTGAGCAGGTCGTCGACAGGGGCGTGCGCCAGGATATAGTTGTGAGCAGCCGACGAAAGTGGCTTGTCGGAACGGACCAACGCGTGAATGACAGCTGGCACATTGAGCCGAGTGTCGGCATAAGTGATCACAGTCTTTAACTCGGGGTCCAGTGGGCGCGAAGCCACTTCAAAGACTATCTCAGCAGCCATTCGTCCTGAAAAGGAGACTGCCGCCTTGACGGCCTCGGCTCTCACCAGAGCAGACGAATCGCTTGCGGCTGCGAGTAAGGTCTCTTCCCAGTCATCCACTTGTTGACCCCATTGGCCAAGCGTGCGAATTGCCGCGGCCCGAACACGAGGTTCTTTTGCCTGAAACACTTTTTTCACCAGGTCCATGTCGGGTGAACGTTGTTCAGCAAAGATCCACAAGCATTCCAGCAGCGCCTGTGCCTCATCACGATCAAGCGCGTCCTGCCGAGGATCCAATCTGGCGGCAAAGGCCCTGACTGCTGCGATTACTTCTTGCGAATCTCGACCGGTTAGCTCGAGCCGCGCCCGGTAGCGGGTTGAATTCTCCCTGGCAAACAGAAACTCACACACTGCCGGGATTGGTTTGCCCTTCATTTTCGGTGGCTCTAGCAGATCTCGGCCAGGATAAGTCACTCGATAAATACGACCATGTTCATGATCGCGGTTTGGATCTCGCATGTTGTGCTGCATATGACCGATGAGTGCGTTGTGCCAATCGGCAATGTAGAGGGCACCATCGCCACCAATTTCGAGATCCACCGGTCTAAAGTTCTCATCGGAAGAAACCAGGATCGGCTCAATCTCTGTGGCAGTAATATCCGCGCCTCGGATATTCACCTTGTGTTGCAAAACACCCAAGAAACCAATCGTGTTGCAGATGAGAAAGTTGCCTTCGTTTCCTCGAGGGAAATGACTGCTGGAGAGAATTCCCGTGGCGGCCACAGGGCGAACTCGTTTTTCGAACCATAATTTGTTGCCGATTCCTTTGCCAATGTTCACATAGCTTCCTTTGCCACTCGTCCCATCGTTGGCAAATTGGAATCCCCAGCGATCGAACACATTACCGTGTGGATTGGGACCAATCGGGAAATGAAGCTCCACTTCAAACGTGCGCGGATTAAAACGATGAACGCCAGAAATCTTTGAGCGGTAAGTGGTTGTCGGCGTTTCAAAATTGGCAATATTGAAGACCCCGCGCGACCAGTACAGCCACCCATCCGGGCCGATTAACATGGCATTGGCCGTATGGTGGATGTCCGCACTGGAAACCCCTTGCAACATGCGGATCTTGACGTCTGCTCGATCGTCACCGTCTGTGTCCTTCAAAAACCAAATTTCTGGGGGTGCTGCCACCAAGACGCCACCGCCCCAAAACTCAAACCCGGTGACACTATTCAGCTCGTCCGCAAAAACAATACACGCATCGGCTTTGCCATCGAGGTCTTCGTCTGGCAGGATCACCAAGGCGTCTCGACGTGGCTCGGTCGGATTCCAGTGTGGATAGGAAGGCCAGACCGATACCCACAAGCGGCTATCAGGGTCGACTGCCATCTGCACTGGATTGACTAGTCGCGGAAACTGTTCTTCTGAAGCAAACAGGTTGACCTGCATCCCGTTAGCCACCTCCATTTTTTCGATCGCTGCTTCACCACCCAGGTAAGTAAAAGATTCGTCTTGCAAGGGCCCAGGCTTGTTGGTCTTCACCTTGAGTAGTGGAGGCAAATTATCATTGGCAATGGTCAAGTCACCCCCCTGCGCAATTGCCCACACGCGCTGATCGCGGTTGATGGTCATGACATCGAATACTTCCATTTCCCGACGCATCACGTCTGCATTCGACTGACCATGCCAGGCAAGCTTGGACCGTGCTCCATAAACATTGAATCCATCCACCACGCGATATCGATTAAACCAGTAGAAGTTTTTTTCCAGGACCGCGTCTCTCAGTTTCGTGAGCTGGCCCGAGTCTTTTGGGGGTGGAAGAGAAAACAACTGGTGAATAATTTCCGCGGCAAAAAGTTTGTTGCCAGACTCCGTCAAATGGATTCCGTTGATGGTGAAACAGGGCGGGCCGATCGGAATGTTCCAGAGTGCCGACGATGGCTCATGCAG